>CACGIE010000016.1 GCA_902573015.1 uncultured Candidatus Poseidoniales archaeon
CAATCAAGATGAGACTCCCAATGGGGATGATGACCTTGATGCCCTGATGAAGCAGGCATCTAGTTCAGAGTCTAGCGAGCAAAGGGTGCAGAGGGCGCAAAAACTAGCAAAAGACGGCGACTTTTCGGGAGCTCTAGAGATTTGGAAGGAGCTAACCGCAAGTGACGCAGACAACCCAGAAAACTGGCGCGGACTCGCCTCCGTTCTAGATTCCAGGGGCCAACCGGGAGACTCTACAAAGGCACAAACAGCACGAGACCATGCAGATAGGATAGAGACCACGGCAATCGCAGAAAAGACTGGAAGAAAGATGGAAGACATCATAGCAGATCTCATGGATGACGGAATATTGAATTTCAGTGCCGGATCCGACGCTAAGGATTCAGAATGACCCTCAATGATTACTATTCCTTAGCATGGAATACAGGGTTGATGTACCATTTACATTAATAACTCGATACCCTTGGGATGGTTTAAGGTAGTATTATGGTAGAACTGGAAGACAATGTAAGGATGGGCCTATTGGTAGGAGCAGTGGCGATTGTCATTTTCGTCTTGGTTAACATGACGGGGATAGTTTTCGATGGTGAGAAACTATTCATCATCGATCTCCTCGGTCTAGGGAGTGACACGGCATTCAGGTCAGATACGGGCATAAGCACTCAGGACTATATTGGTATACTCGCAGCAGTAGTTATGGCGGCATTGTATTGGTTCTCAGCCGAAGAAGAATTAGATTGGGAAGCCCTACTTGGTGACGACGACGAAGAAGAGTAGAACCCTCTCCAGAGTCTCAATTCGCTCGATAAACTAGGGAATCTCGTCGAATTTGTAACCCAACTCCCACTTCTTTTCTCCTAGAGCTACTTCCAGTTCAAATGGGGTTATCAGTGGCTTAGCATAACGGACAGAGTCGTCGATGGCAATCCTTGGACAAGCGGTGTTGACAAACGCATCTACTGGATAGAAATCGATTAGTTCAGGACCAATGTGTTCCAATGCAAGCAGGTAACCTTTCTTTCCGTGCTTCTCTATCTTCCTTTTCATTCTCAGTGCTAGGTTCCTTCTCATTTGACCCGGCTTCTCTCCGATCAAGATTCCAAAAGACTCAGCATTATCACAAGACATTATCAAACCGAATCTCTGTCTCAGTATCTTCTCAATTCTTTCAAATGACATTTCTTCTGCCCCACCTGTGTATGGGTCCAGCATAGCAAGTGGTTTTCCAGTGTGTAGAACAAGTCCAATGGGGTGGAAATCCCCACTACCGAGGAATAGGTAGTGACCTATTTCGTCGCTATCCCCCGAATAGTTGCAACCCAGCACTTGACCTGGGAAAGATAGTCTCGCACCACCTACCGGAATCTCGACATCGTAACCAACTGCTTCTAGCCTTTCTTTGTATTCGAATATCAGATGGAGGTGCTGAATGCTGCCCACCAAGCCCAACTTAGAGCCCTTGAGCGGGGAAATCCTGCCAACAGCGTCAATGAAAGCCTCCTTGGCTTCCTCCTCACTCATTTCTTGCTCATCCGCAACACGTGATAGTCGAGCCTCCGCAATCCTCCTGTGCTGATCTAGAATTGGAAGAACTGGATCAATTGCAGGATCTCCATCATAAGTCACATTGATGAACTCAGTAGGCATTCCTGAGTCTATGTTCATCTGAGAGTGACCCATATGGGCCACTAGCTCTACGCCCATCCTCTGCATCTTGTCATGAACAAGGTCACAGGCCCCGTAACACGGATCAGCTGCCAATATGATTCTCGCTGAAGTATCCTCTTCTATGGAGTCCATCATCTCCAATGCCTGCATTTTTAGCCCCTCTGGAACTTGTAGTGCCACGAGTCGATTGTCATTGGCCTTGATTCTCTCAATCAGGTCGTCCAACTGGAACTCATGTCTATTCATGTCCATACTATTACCTACTATTCGACAATCTCCACTCTGCCTTCTACGATGTCAATCCTGGCTAGGGTCTGAATTGGCCAATTTGGACGCTCCTTAGCCAATCTCTCTCTCCCTTCTCCCTTCTCGATAGCAATAATCACTCCTTTCAGGATTGCTCCCATTTCCTCTAATGCTTCCAGAAGGGGCTCAAGAGTCCCGCCTGTTGAGATGACATCATCTACTACCAGGACCCTCTCTCCGGGTTTGATATCGTTAATGTAAGCAGTCGAACTTGAGTATCCCGTCGAAACGTCCACTCTAACTTCTCCTTCCATCCCATATGATCTCTTTCTGATCACAACTGTTGGCTTTCCAGTTACTTCCCCTACCGCTGCAAGCAATGGGAGCCCCATTGCCTCGACACTTACTACTATGTCAATCTCCGACCAGTCAACCATATCAACAATCAGATCTCTGGTTGCTCTGAGGACTTCTGCTTCCATACGGGGTATTCCATCAGAGATTGGATGGATGAAGTAGGGGTAATCGCCCTTCCAGATAATTGGGGCCCCCCTGAGAGAGTCTTGTAGTGTTTCAAGGGGGTCTGCTCGGGACATGTCCCGTTGACCTCACACTAGGCCCTTCAAGTGCTCGGCACCTTGTACTACATTGATGGTACAGGGTGTTGGGAATTTACATCCCGCCTTCCTCAATGCCTCCTTTGCAGCAATGTAACTCTCAGCCTCGGTTTTGATGGAGATAACTGTCTGTCCCCTTTGAACTCTCGCCGCAGTGCCGACATTTTTGCCGAAAGAGAGACGCATCCCCTGGGAGACCCTATCAGCACCTGCACCAGTGGCCTGTTTGTTTTCTCTTAGGATTTGGTGAGGGTATGTATGCATTCTGAGGGCATATCCCATTGCCCCAGCATCTTCCCTGATTGTTGAGTTCGCTACCTGTCTAGCTGATTCCAGAGCTGAATCCCTGATCTGACAAGCGTTGTCTGCTGTCAACTCAAGAGTGACCGGAAAGCCTCCAGTCTCGGCCCTCTTCCTGTTGCCCATATGGTAGCGTAGAATTCTGTTGTTGGGAACTCCACCGGTGTACTCTCTCCTAGTGAATGACTGCCCCTTAATCTGCCTGTACATCTTAGCGGGTTTGCGTGCCATTCAATCACCTCGATGGCGGGCCACCGACCCCCCGTATTTAACGGTGAGGCAGTACTCGGGTTCAGGAATCAGTCGATAGCCGTTCGTTTTCCCTTTGCACTTCAGTAACTCCGTATACAATCAGAATGAATCCGAGTATCATGGAGGCGCCGATTTCCTCGTCTAGAAGCAACCATCCCCCAATAACTCCAAACACTGGAACAAGGAAGACGTACGAAGACGTGGCAGTAGGCCCGATGACCTCGATTCCCTTAGCGAACAAAACGTATGATAAGACTGTGGAGACTATCCCCAGATAAGCGATAGTAACCCACTCTGCTTCGCTCGGATATGGAATGGGCGACCCCCAGTTCTCAACGATGACCCACGGAGATAGTAAGACCCATCCAGTTACGGAGTACCAGACTACAATCTCAAGCGATGAGTAACCTCTATCCCAGGAAAGCATGATCTTGGTCAGATTGGTGGTAGCCGCCCAGGATAGCGCGGCAAAGAGAATCATCAAATCCCCTATTGCCCTATGCTCCAACGGGATTCCTGAGTTAGGACTCCAACCAACAACAACTGCTACGCCAGAAATTCCAATCATTAGTCCCACAGACATTCTTGCTGAAATTTTCTGACCTAGCATAGGCACGGCTAGAAGAATCGTAAAAACTGGATTCATTGGAATGATTAGCGATGCATCACCCGCTGCGGTCCAACTCATTCCATGCATGAACAGAAGTTGGTAAGCCATAGTCCCCAAAAGCCCTAGCCAGATAGAGAAAACCCATGATTTTCCATCTGGTGGGAGAAATCTGAATGATCCCTCACCTCTGCTTGAAATCGACCACAGAAAGAATACCGAAACTGCGAAGATATATCTTAGCCAAGCAGAAGTCGCAGGACTGAGAGTTGCCGGGGTATCTTCATTCAGTCCGTAACTCAGAAATCTTCCCGCAGCCCAAGTAGAACCCCAAATCGCAGCGACCAGAACTAGAAGTAAATGGGTCCAGAGATTCTTCTTCCAATAACTGCCCAACATAATTTCAGATCCTTGGATCATTGGCCATAATCATCTCAAAGAAACCAGGATGGGTGACATCGCATATTTCATATCCAGATAAATCCGCTCCAACTTTGGTCGCTAGAACTCCTGCTGTCATAGCCAATCTGTGGTCCAACTCGCAATCGAAAACTCTCTTCGGGCTACTTGGCAACTGCCCTCCGGGGATTTTTAGTCCAGTATCAGTTTCATTTGCTTCCATTCCGAATGAGGATAGCAATCCTGCAGTGGATACGATCCTGTCAGACTCCTTCCCTCTGGCATGAGGTGCTCCCAAAATTTCACCTCCCGTTCCGAGTGCCATTATGGCCGCACACGGTGCGATGATGTCACTGGAATCCCTCAGGTCGACCTCATCATTCTCTGAAGATAGAGCATCACTAGTAGCTTCGAGAACAGGGCTTCGGAAGTTCGTTAGGTCCTGATCAATACTTCTGGTTCCATGAAGAAGGTCGAAAAGAACAGATAAGGGAAAAAGACTAATCTCGGGAGGTATTTCCACTTTTTTGGGAGTTTTAACTTCCCACTTAGACAGGACCATCTCTTCCTCGAGCGTACCCGACCAGCCACAATCGTTGCAAATTTCTATTGTGAGATCCCTGTACCACCTACTTACTGCATCTCCATAAAGACTCACTTCGATCTGCTTCTGGAGTCCAGCAGAAGCAAGAATTATGCCAGTTAACGTCTGACTAGAAAGGGACTCATCAATTCTTGTCCTCCCTCCTGTTATCGGCCCTGTTATCTCTAAGGGAAGCCTATCTGAGGATACCTTGCACCCCAGATCTTCCAATGACTTCGTTAGTTGCGTGAAGTCTCTCCTCCTCAAGGAGGAATCTCCATCGATAACTACTGGGGAATCGAAGCAAGCGACAAGAAATGATAGAATTTTAGCGGCAGTAGCCGAGTTTCCACAGTCTAGATTTGCCTTTGGAGGAATCAGAACTCCCTCTCCTCCCCGAATTTTCCATTGTCCTGCCCCCCTCTCTATCGAAGCTCCCATTTCCTCGACACAGTCCGCCATTGAGATGATATCTAGACCAGGAACCCCTCGAAAAATCAGCCTAGTACTGGTACTACACTGGGATGAAAGCGCTATCCATCTAATCATGTGACTCTTTGAGGGCGGCAAGAACCACTCGACTTCACCCGGGTGGTCGATGATAGGGATGCTTAGCACACCACGGCATCGTAGTCATTCAGTTGAATGCTCGTATTGGGCATGTTCCCTAATCCAGTCTCCGAAGTCAGAATCTCCACTCCATGACTTGGCCCTCTCATCGATAATGCTCCTTTGCAGTGTCTCCTCAATGGTCCCATTCATTCTGACCAGATTATTTCTCTGGAGAATCTTAGGACTTAGTCCTGGAAGGAGTATTGCCAGTGCCCTTGGAACTCTACCGGGATAGACCTCGTTTACATGCCTGACGATATTGGTGGTGCAGGTGTTTGTGATGGTATTGTACCACTCCGGGCTTTCACTCAGTTTATTTGTTCTCATTAGATATGACTCGAGCATCCTTCGCTCGTTTCCCGGGCCTAGGACTACTGCCTCGAATAGGTGCGTCACCGATCTCTTCCTGCATCTGGTCCTTACTCCGATAACGTCTCTTTCCGTAGCCCAGACGTAGATCAATTCGTATTGTCTGAATAGGCCTTTGATTGGGTGATACCTCTCTCCTCTCTCCCTCCTCACCTCAATTGAACATGCTAACCTGGTCCCGTCGCTCATCTCGAAACTCATTATGGTGTGCGCCATCTGTCTTCTTTTAGGGTCAAAGTACTCGAGAACGAACCATATCTTCTCAACTTCAGTAAGATTCAGCTTCAAGTCAATCCATCTTTCATCGAAGTCCCTGCCGCTCCTCCACTCGAAGTCCCTGACATTACGAATGGTCACCTCATCCCCGTTGAACTCGGCTTCAGCCTGTCTTTCGTTATCATTTACCCACGACCTGTCATTAGATGGTCTCAGACTTAGGTGCCTCATGATTGCCCAAATTACCGACAAAAGTGCTACAGAAAAAATAGCCAGAGTTACCCAGATCGGCATCATGGAGGGGTCAAGCACGAGTTCCTGAGGCCCTCTCATTGAATGAATCCTCCCCATTTTTGGTGGCGCGGCAGGGGAGATTCGAACTCCCGAGGTGAGACACCACTGGATTAGCAATCCAGCGCAATGGCCAGGCTATGCGACTGCCGCAGTAATTACACGACCAGAGATTCCTGCTTAAGAGGAACGGTCCGCCTACTCTTCTTCTTCGAGAGTTTCTCCTGTGCTAATTAGTTCGGAAGGGAGTCTCGCAACGAAGACTATCTCGTCTTCGTATCCAGTACGATCACGATTTCGAAGCTCCATAATCCTAGTACCCTTTGTCACCTTTCCGAGAGTTTCCTTGGTCTGTCCCGAAACCATCCTGATCATCATACCAGAACCAGTCAGCATGAACAATTGGTCGTCAAGATCCGGAATCTGCCTAACGCCAACAATCTCGTCTCCATCCCTCAAAGACATCGTCCTAACGCCCTTTGTTCCTCGATTGGTCTTCCTGTAACCATCTCTCTCGAATACCCGATCTCCCGACTCGTCAACTATGGGGACGCCCCCTTCTGTTAGTGGCAACATCTCCCCAGAACCCAATCTACTTCGCTTGGCCATTCCATACTTGGAGATTGTAAGGACGCTAGTATCGAAGTCGTCTGTAACAATCATTCCAATGACTTTGTCATTTCCTGATAGTTTCATTCCTGATACTCCCTGGCTTATCCTGCCCTGGACTCTGACAACATAGGTAGTGACGGACTCCCCTGTATCCGGGGAAATCCTGGTTTTCTCCTCTGCCGGCATGAATCTGCATGCGTTCCCAGATGCAGAGACCAGTACGACGTGGTCTGCATCAGTCGCAGGCCTCACTGAAACCAGGTTATCACTATCTCCGTCTGCGAACTTCAGGGCGAACTTGCCGTTTCGATTGATTCTTGCATATTCGGAAAGCTTGCTCTTCTTTATCCTTCCATTTGCGGTTGCGAACATCAGGAAATGCCCTTCTGGATTTTCTATCAGCGATCTTTCCATAGGGAGGATGGAGATTACTTTCTCGTCATCCCTAATGCCTCCAAGGAGGTTTCTGATATGGCTGCCCTTTCCGTATCTACTGGCAGAAGGAGTCTCCCATGCCCTCAATCCGTACACTCTTCCTTTGTCGGTGAAAATCAGAAGTCGATCTTTAGAGAAGCAGGTGACTATCTTGGATGGCGCATCTTCATCCTTAGTGGCAACTCCCTTGAGCCCCTTCCCTCCTCTATTCTGAAGTCTGAATGCTTCTACGGGCAGGTGTCTGATGTAGTTGTCAGTGGTGAGTGATATTACAATCGCCTCCTCTGCAACAAGGTCCTCCCTATCCATGGAGAGTGGCATCGGATCGATTTCTGAAAGTCTCCCGTCTCCATGTTTTTCTACCATCTCATCGAGCTCTAGAATCAGTATTTCCAGACGCCTGGGCCTTGACTTGATAATATCTTGAAGATCTGCAATCTTGATCTTCAGATCCTCAAATTCGTCCGTGACCTTGTCTACATCGAGCCGACTAAGTTGATACAAGCGTCGTTCTGCGATTGCCTTTGCCTGCGACTTTGTGAAATTGAACTTGGCAATTTTCGGAAGCTTCTCGCTTCCTTGCAGTATCGACTCAAATTGCTCTCTCCCAGAACTTTCCCTACCTGCCTTTAGTACGTCCTCAATTCTCTCTTGCGCCTTTACTAGTCCTTCGAGGATATGGGCCCTCGACTCGGCCTTTTCAAGATCGAAAACCGCTCTCCTTTCGATGATATCTTCTCTGTGACGGACATACGTGTGTAGCATCACCGGCAAGGATAGGAGAACCGGCTTTCCATCAAGGATGCCCATCATATTGGCAGAATACGACTCTTGCAATCTGCTTGATTTGAATAGCTGATTCAGTACTGCATGTGGATCGGAATTGCTCTTCACCTCTATCACGACTCGAATCCCTTCTTTGGACGACTCATCACGAATGTCTCTGATTCCCGTGACCACTTCCTTCGACACTAATTCTGCAATATGGACTAGCATGTCTGATTTTTTGACTTGGTATGGAATCTCGTGAATTATGATCTTCTTACCACTTGTATCGTCTAGAACATCGCATTTCGAGCGTACGTGGAACCTTCCCTTGCCCGTAGAGTACATGTCAACGATGCCATCAATTCCATGGATGGTTGCGCCGGTGGGAAAGTCAGGCCCTTTCACGTGCTGCATGTACTCTTCAAGAGGGATATTGGGAATTTCAGAGGAGTCTTTCGACTCCTTAAGGATAGTATTGACATGCAATCTAATCGCCCCTGCGACCTCTGTAAGGTTGTGCGGGGGTATTCTTGTCGCCATCCCGACTGCTATGCCGTCACTACCATTCAATAGCAGATTTGGCAACCTTGCCGGAAGTACGGTTGGCTCCATCTCGGAATCGTCGAAGTTGGCTTGGAAGTCGACTATTTTCTTTTCAATGTCCTCCAGCATGTGTTTCGAGATTTTATCCAGCCTACTTTCGGTATATCTCATAGCTGCCGGAGGATCCCCATCAATCGAACCGAAGTTCCCCTGACCATCGACGAGCGGATACCTTAGGGAGAAATCTTGGGCCATCCTGACCATTGTGTCATAGATCGACTGATCTCCGTGAGGGTGGTACTTCCCCATCACCTCTCCAACCGAGCGCGCGGACTTGCTATACTTCTTTTCAGAGGTGTGTCCGCCTTCATGCATGCCGTATAGAACACGTCGATGGACAGGTTTCAGGCCATCCCTGGCGTCAGGAAGGGCCCTTCCGATAATTACCGACATTGCATAGTTGATGTAAGATGTCTTCATCTCCTCATTCAAGGAATGGTTTAGGATGTTCTCATTATTTTCCTGCGTTCCCGGTTCGCCCTCTTCCTCAGATGTCAAGGTTGGTCACCTCCTTGGCATGCTTTTCGATGAAGGTTCTCCGATCAGGAACATCCTCTCCCATCAGTATCTCGAACAACTCATCAGATTCCTCTGCATCACGAACAGTTACTTTCAGCATCGTTCGAGTCATTGGATTCATGGTAGTTTCCCATAGTTGCTCAGGATTCATCTCCCCAAGCCCTTTGTATCTCTGTATACCTATCTTCGCATCAGGGTTGCCACCCTGCAATTCCAGAGTCACCGAGTCTCTTTCTTCATCGGAGAATACGTATCTGCTCACCCTTCCTTTAGTCAATTGATAGAGAGGGGGCTGGGCGATGAAAACGTGCCCTTCCTCTATTGCTGGCCTCATGAACCTCCAGAGAAAAGTCAGCATTAGAGTCCTAATATGCGCACCATCAATGTCCGCGTCACACATTATTATGATCTTCGAATATCGGAGTTTAGTCGTATCGAATGCGCCCTCCTCCTCCTCGTTATTCCCTACGCCAGCACCTAGGGCACGAATGATGGTCTGTATCTCCTGATTTTGGAACACCTTTGCAGCATTATGCTTCTGCCTTTCTACATTGAGGATTTTTCCTCTTAGGGGAAGTATCGCTTGAATTCTACGATCCCTTCCAGTTTTTGCTGAACCACCCGCAGAATCACCCTCAACGAGGTAAACCTCACATTCGCTTGGGTCTCGAGATTGACAGTCAGCAAGTTTTCCAGGCAAACCCCCCCCTTCCAAAACCCCCTTCCTTCGAGTAAGGTCTCTGGCCTTTCTGGCTGCCTCCCTAGCCTTGGACGCAAGTAGTGCCTTCTCCACTATCTGCTTGGCAACAGACGGGTTTTCTTCGAAGAACTCACCTAATTTGTCATAAACAATCGTCTGCACAATCCCCGTAACTTCACTACTAACCAGCTTATCTTTGGTTTGGGAGGAGAAGGAAGGATCGGGATGCTTGATGCTTACTATTGCTGCCAAACCCTCTCTTACGTCATCACCAGACAAAGCATCCCCTTTGAGCAACTTCTTCTTCTTTGCATACAAATTAACTGAACTGGTCAAAGCCGTCCGTAAACCGGACATATGGGTGCCACCGTCCTTGTTCCTTATGATGTTCGTATAGCAACGAATAGACTCGCTGAACGCATCAGACCATTGCAGTGCTAGCTCAACTTCTACATCGCCCTTCTCAATTTCTTTTTCGCCTCTGATCTTGATGACTTCCTCATGCAAGACCTCTCTCCTTTCATTGAGTTGACTCACGTATTCAGATAGCCCCCCTTTGTACAGGTGCTCAGAAGAGTGTGGTTCAGAACCTCTGAGATCAACAATAGCAATCCTCAGTCCAGCATTTAGAAATGCAGTTTCGCCAACCCTGGTATCAACCTCTTCAAAATCAAACTCCACAATATCGGTGAAAATCGATAAATCCGGCTTGAATGATATGAGGGTCCCAGTATCTTCGCACTGCCCTATCTCCTTCAATGGCTCAACAGGTACTCCTGCCTCATATCTCTGGAAATAGACGATTCCATCCCTATGTATGGTCATCTCCATCCATTCAGAAACTGCGTTCACTGCAGATACGCCGACACCATGTAGGCCGCCAGAAACCTTGTAGGAACTATTGTCGAATTTTCCACCTGCATGCAATTTAGTCATTATAACTTCAGCGGCTGAGATGCCAAACTCTTCATGGATGCCCACTGGGATTCCCCTTCCAAAATCCCTCACAGAGAGCGAGTTATCCTGATTAAGAGTAATTTCAATCGAGTCCGTATGGCCTGCAAGATGTTCGTCCACTGAGTTGTCTACTACTTCCCAAATGCAGTGATGTAGGGCCGAACCATCATGTGGATCGCCGAGGTACATGCCAGGTCTCTTTCTTACGGCTTCTAGTCCTTCGAGAACCTGGATGCTTTCTGCACTATACTCATCATCCATATTTTTCTCCTCCAATTGAGGGTTCCCGTAGGGAACCCTCAAACGATATCATTATGTTTAGGAAGCCGAGGCCTATGAACCCTCTCCATGTATCCTGCCAATTATACGCAGTTTAGCGATAATACTGAAGAAATTGGATACTTCAGGAAGATTTCTTGCACGACACGATTAAACCGACCTCATATTTCCCACAAACTCATGAATCAACCCTTGGTATGTGTTACACTGAGGGGAAGAACCTCTGAAGAAATGATTTCTGACGCCCCTAAAGCAATGAAGATGGGTGCAGATTTATTGGAGGTTCGTTTGGATTTTCTTTGGACCGCCGAGGAGAAAATACGAACCACAAAGATTTCTGATGAAGGCGAGAAGGAGAAAGTTGAGGCGTTGGTAAGTAAACTGGATTTCGATGAAATAGACTTCCAGAAGGAGATAGAGAAAATCTCTTCTTCTATTGAATCCCCTATTATGATGGTCTGCAGACCTCAGGAGCAAGGAGGCTTTTTCCCATCAGGCGAGGATGAGAGGATCTCAGTCCTAAGGTCAGCGATTAGCTCTAATCCTAGTTGGATAGATCTGGAGATTGATATCCCAGCCCAAGAAAGGGAAGAGCTGGTCTCATTAGCAGGAGGGGGGCAAACCAAGGTAATCGCCTCTTTCCACTCATTAGAAGGAGTCCCATCAACTTCGGAGATAACAAATGACATCTCCGAAGCTCAAGAGATGGGGGATATTGTCAAGGCTTGCTACTCGACCAGCGATCGGAAGGACGCTCTCAGGATATTTGAGGCCGCTCTTGAATTGAAGCCTACAGGTCACAAGTATTGCCTCATGGGACTTGGACCAGGGGGCGACTGGGCTAGAATCCACGCCCCCGTTCTAGGCCAAGGACTCGTTTTCGCAACCACCGAGTCAGGCTGGCACCTCGCACAGCAAGGAAGGATTAACGCCTCTGATCTGAGAATGGCTTGGGAAGTAATGGAGTATTCCTAATCAGGAATCATCATTCAAGAAAGGGACCTCAATCATCTCCGCCTCTTCCTTTCCCAGTGCAGTTGAGTGATACTTCGAGTGGATTATTAGGGGGATAATAATGCACAAAAGGGGGAGTGAACCAATCAGTATGTATGCTGTGGTCTTCGGAAGCATGAACCGATCTTCTACGTCAATCAGCACCTCTACGCTCATATTTCCCGAAGCAGGCTGGTCTCCCTGCCTGCTATTGTCCCAACCATCTAGAACCAAGAAGAACTCCTGGTCAGTTGTACTGCCCCCAAAACCTGCAAATGACCATGCCGATCCGGATGAATCTATAGCTACAGAGAACTCCTGGTAGGAAACCGACTCGTATGCATGGGTATCTCTGAATGGAATCCATGTAAAGAGGTCCCTGTACTCGACTGGAACTGCGTCCAAGGCTCCGTCCTCACAGATCAACTCCCATCCTTCTTCTTCGCATAGCATATCCACTTCATACATATCCATGTCGCTTGGAGTGAGTAGGTACACGTCGCCCCTTGAACTGAAATCTATGCAGAACGTGTACCTTTTCCCAGGCATGAGTACCAACTCTATAGCAGTCGCAGAACCGTTATCCACTTGGATTCCTGGAAATCCTTCCCAGGAACCATCCGACCATTCGGTGCTGACATCCTTGTCAAGGGCCCTAAGCCCGGATCTTCCGTCAAATCCGAACAGTTCTCCACCTCCGCTCCCAGGGATATCTATGGAAAGGTAATCTCTCGGGTTCTCTCCTATATCCCAGTCACTGCTAGGAGAAACTCCACAGGATGAAGATTGTGAACTGGCCGGGACCGAGGCAAAAATGATAGCGCTCATGGTGGCTACAATTATTGACACACCAACTCCAGTGGAATAAAATCTTGAAATCACTATTTCCGCCTCGTTCTTATCGGCCTTACATAACCCGACTCTCTGTTTGTACGCTGATCAGAGGTAAGGTATCTGGGTTGCGGAGGGGGACTATGCTGATCCATCCCTGGAAGACCTCCCTCGGCTTCGACTTCGTCAACGTCGTACTTCTTCACCATCTCCATTGCATCCAACTCCTCGTCGTCTCTCTCTCTGAGAATCATCCATCCTAGAATGGCCACTAGTGCGACTAGTGCCAAGAGTCCGGCACTCTCTTTTCCAGGCGTTAGGTCAGCAAGGGTCAGGTCGGCGAGAGTCTTTGGTGGGGCAGTATCCTGGAGCGATAGAACGGTGATCACGTAATCTCTGAATTCGCACACCCCTACTCCATCGCAAACAGTCATAGAAATCCTGATTTCACCTGGCTCTGTCCAAGTTTGATTGACTCCTATCCAGTCATTCCTCGTATTTCCGTCGCAACCTTCCAATGTCAGGCAGTCATCATCCACGTAGGAATTGATGTCCCAATTGAACTCTAGAGTGTCAGTCAAATTCCTGTCTCTATCGTTGGTTGGATCCCCATCTCCGTCGCTGTCGAAGAGAGCATCATCATCTATCCAAGCATGGATGCCGAGGTCCAGATCATCATCTCTGGCTTCTCCAGAAAGATTGACCAATTCCCCAACTACCACATAATCCGTCGCAATGGGGCTGGTTGTCGTTATTTCTGGTCCTGATGAGACTCTGACTTTCATCTCTGTGGTGTTCGAGTCCCCACTCCCAAAACCATCGATTACAGTAAGCCTAACCGTATATTCTCCGGGTCTGTCATAGCTATGCCAAACCATAGGTCCAGAAGATGAAGGGCTAGCATCTCCGAAATCCCAAATCCAGTCGATAATCCCGCCCCATTCCGGATCGCTCATGTCAGTGGAAGATTTGTCTTGGAACATCGGATCCGCGTCGAAGCTGCCTCTCCCATCGAACCTAATCAAATCACCAGGAGCAATGAAAGCCCCTCCCTCCGCAGTCTGGGGGACGCGCCAGACTATGTCTGACTCGCTAGCATCAGGGATTCTGGACAAAATCCCTCCTTGATCGCTAGGACAACTGAATGATATTATTGGAATTGGGAGGGGATTTTCGATATAGATTAGGAAAGTCTTGGGGGCCGAATCGAGCCCCCTCTCGTCCACAACGACCAGTGTGACACTGTACAGTCCCGGTTGTGAAAAGGTTCTGCTGACAGAGGTGGTGTTCTCTATGGGGTCTTCTCGATCTGAGAATGTCCATGAATGGGATAGTTCTGAGGAATCCCCATCAGGATCGAATGACGAGCTACTGAAGATGTACGTATCTCCAATCTGTCCATCCAAAGGACGTTCGAAGAGTGCCACCGGTCGTTGATTCAGTATATTTACAATCAGATGAGCGAATGAGGAGTTACCATCATCGTCAATCACCTCTAGTGTTACATTTTTCTGACCTGGCTCCCTCCAACTCACTATGGGGTTAGATTCGAATGAACTCGTCTCTGAGAATTCAGAGGCAAGTGAAACTCCCTCTCCATCGAGATTTACGCCCTCATCGAATGTCCACCTGTATTCTACAATCATTCCATCCTCATCTAGGAAAACTTCCGGCATCATTAGTGGCGTCACTGCAAATGCTTCCAATTCTTCGGAGAATACTTGATTCGGCTCTCGGTTTAGGACCTTCACTAGCACTGTTTTCTGAGAAGACTGGAAACCATCGCTAACAAACAATTCTAGGGAATAAGTAGTGCCTTCGCCGCTTCCATCGACCCACAAGTGACTGACTTCGTATAGGCCAACACCCGACTCCGTATCACCATCTCCCCAATTCCATGAGAAAAATAGACGACTGACAGGGACATTATCCGAGGTTCCGAAGGCAGAAAATTGCACTCTCTGGTTGGTCTGAACGATCAACTCTTCTTGAATTGGCAATCCATCAACTGAGATATCGGGGACTGGTTGCGAAGTATCATTGACCGATACATCCCATGATTTAGCCTCCGAGAAGTATCCTCCTTGGTCTTCAACAACTAGCGTGATTACGTAATCTCCCTCTTGCGTGTATGTATGGACTGGATTCTTCAGACTTGAAGAGTTGCCATCGCCCAGTCCCCAGATGTATGATTTAAGGGAATCATTGTGGCCGAAAGACCCGTTTTGATACCCAAAACCCCACGAGTCGTACCCCCCTCCAAAGATGTAGGTTGGCAACCAGGTTTCCGTCTGATTAGACGAAATAGAACCCGAACTCTCTGGCTTCATGTTGAATATCTCTATGGGAAGGGTTTGCGCTATATCCTGTAATTCACCAGTAATGTCACTAGCTCTCGCTGTTATTGTCCATTCAGCGGTGAATGGGGGAGTGAACCACACAGATCGAATCTCAGGCTCTGAGTTGCCCGCAGAAATTATGAATTCTGAGGAGTCATACAAGGAGTTCTCAGTGAATGCTGATAGCTCAACAGACAGGGTTTCGAAGAACGCACTGGAACTGACTCCGATTCCTATTTCCACACTATCATCTAGTAAGTCGCCATCTCTATCAAATCCCTCGACTGTTTCAATGGTTAATTCAGCAGGATCAGTAACCTGGCTAGCACTGACGGAAAAACTACCTGTTGGGTAGTTTCCCCCAGAAAGAACTCCACAGTTTGCGAAATCGAAGTCGCAGTCATCTACTAGGGAGTTATACCACACAAGGAGCCATACTTCACTGGTTAAATTTCCGAATCCATTGACAAGTCCGGTCCCCCTCCCGTCTTCTGAGTCTATCCTCAGCCTGTCCATGCTCCATGTGCCAGTGGAGTCTTCCTTGGACAAAACTGCTCCTTCGAAGCCAAACCTATCTGGTTGGACAAGGATACTCAGGGGGTATCCATCCCCTCCGGAAAATCTGAACGATTTGAGACCCCAACCCTCCAACGAGTGTCCAGAAGATTGCCATGCCTCGGTCCAATCATTGTTTTGTGCGCTGGCTACGCCTCTGCAGAATCCCCCAGAAGAGCAGTCGTCCAATAAGTCGATTTCAGAGAATCCGAATGCTCCCTGATCGCTATCTAACGTTATCGCAGCACTGAAGTTGGCAAAAATTTCACTCATTGTCAAGCCAATAGGTGTCGATCCAGGTCCTGGGTTTCTAGCCAAATTCTCTATTCCATTTCCGCCTAGAGAGGGATTAGAAATCAATTGCTGAATTCCCGTGGATCCTCCTAGTTTGTCAGATAGGTAGGAAAGGAAAAGAAAGCTAGAGCCCAAATCGGAGGTACGTCCGTCCCACCATCGAAGACTAGTAGTGGAATTTTGCGTCCAAGAGTTGGCCTTTTCCTCCAATTGCTGGGACTCCCCATAGCTCATGAACTCAGATAGCCCATTAGCACCCTCCTTCACCCAGAGGTACTCAAATGGATCGTAATCATGGTGGATTAGCTCGCTGAACTCGCTGGACAGGATCCTATTTCTCTCAGAAATATCATCGATATCGATGAACAGAGCCTCTCGTAAAGTCGAGACTCCAGTCTCGAAGTAACCCTCATCTCCTCCTGGTCCATCAATGGGGATTATTGCTATCTCTATCTGGCAATTCCCATCTATGTCTGGAGGGGTCCCAAAGAAATTTGTCGTCGTAGGGAAAATGATCGATTCCCAGTTCGATACGATGTCATTCAGGATGGTGGATGAGACTATTTGCTCGTCTTCCACAAATATTGCAGAGTTGGAGGAAATTTTCTCCACTGTTACTGCAAACGTACCATCGCTGGTAGTGACATTGTCCCCATCACCTACTGACCATGAGTTCAGACAACTCCTTGGTTGACCGGCCGAGGAGACTCCCATGACGACGGAGGAAATCATAGGCAAAACGAACACAAAGAGTAGTAAAATCGCGATACTAACAGTTTTCCTGTTTATGGTAAAATCTGTACCGCTGACCATAACTAGCACTTCCTTATCCATTCTGTACTAAACTGTTCGAGGACTTATTTTAACATCGATGGAGCATCGTTCGTACATGCGGAGGCGACTCGGGACATCAATCGTTTGTATTCTCGCTTTTTCTATTTCCCTTTCTGCGGAATCTATGGCTTCGGATTCTGTCGATGAAGCGGAGGAAAGAGGATTCAAGGTAGTCAGAACAATTCCTCTCGAAGAAACCTCCTTCACCCAAGGTCTTGAGGTACTGGGTGGTTCGATTTTCCAGAGTTCTGGCCTCTACGGGGAATCTCGACTCAGCGAGATAGACTTGCAAAGCGGGAATATAATCAGAGAAATGCCGATCAATGACTCATTCTTCGCGGAAGGAATCACGGTTTTGGACCAATCAATAATTATGCTAACTTGGAAGGGAGAACAAGCATTCCGAATCGATATCTCCAACTTCAGTATTGTAGAGAACCTCAGTTTCGAAGGGGAAGGGTGGGGAATTTGCTTCAACGGTGAGTTCTTGGTGATGTCTAACGGAACCTCACAAATTTCCTTTAGAGATCCAGAAACATTCGAAATTAACCACACTATTCAGGTTACTTGGGATGGGCAACTAGTCCCCAATATCAATGAGCTGGAATGTGTTGGAAAGGAAATTTTAGCAAATGTATGGCTGCAGGACGTCATCATTAGCATCGACTCGATTTCAGGGAATGTACAGTATTTCGTTTCCCCTACTTCGATCTCTTCAACGCAGGGGACGGACTCAAATGAAGTTTTGAATGGAATAGCATTCGATAAGTCATCAGGAGGTTTTTGGATTACAGGTAAGAATTGGACACATATTTATCTGATAGAAATCTCCTATCAAGAAAGCTCTAGTGAAGTTCAAGAAACCAGCGGGTTAAACAGGTTTTCAGAAATCTTCATTATTTCCGTAATCCTGTTATTGCCCTTATTGGTAATTTTTCGTAACAAGAACGAACCCGAAACGCCCAACTTCAAGGACTCCCTCCCATAGGAATCATCATGTCCGAAGACGATGATGCTGGAGGGATAGACCTCGAGTACTTTCTGGAGGATATCTCGGAGGAGTCATCAACAAGAATTGCAGGTGCCATTTTGATAATCGCTGGAAGCCTACTTGGCGTCTTGCTAGGATTGCTGCTGGTTTCTTCCAACCCAAGTCAAATCATGGATGAAACTCTCGACTCTTCGGAGGATTACTCTGATGTATCTGGAATCGTTATATCGGGACTTTCCGGGAATGATTCTGGTGGCGACCCTGTAGAGGGCGTAAGAGTGAGGCTACTTTCAGTCGAAGGAGCCTCTACTGGTAGGGAGACGACCACCGATTCTGATGGTAGGTTTTCACTAACTGATATCAGAAGAGAGCCAGCCCTACTATCCTTCACTCATCCCGGAAACAATACTACCAAGTTGTACTTCGTTCCCGGTGATGAGACGCAGTTGACTATCACGATGTCTGAGGGAGACGGAGAAAATGTCTTAGACAGAAGAGGCGAAAGCTATCAAAACCAATCTGTATTTACTGCTAATCTGATTGCATTCATGACTATATTTCTAGGTCTAATGGGGGTATACGGAGGTGTTGAGGCATACAGAGGGGGAAGCTATCGCAGATCCTGGTGGTTTTCATTCCTGGGACTCTGGAGTAGGGGGATGATTTTCATCGGCCCTCTGTTGATTCTTATCGGCATGGGGATGGTGACACTTTCTAAGGAACAGTTTTCCGGTAGCCACGATTAGAAGTAGGAGAGTACCATGTACCTGTTCTCAATTGAAGGCGGAGATGGGAGTGGGAAGGGCCTTGCTGCGGAGATAGTCTCTGAAATTCTACAATCTGAGTTCTGCTTTACTTCCGTTGAGACTACCGCGGAGCCGAGAAGGGATCACGCACTTGGTAGGCTGGCAATAGATTCGGTGAGAAAGCAGACTCTTACTCCCGAGGAAGAAGCCGGCCTTTTTGCTGCGGATAGGCTTGACCATTCTCACGGTTGGATCCTACCCCGCCTTCAAGAGGGTAAGGTCGTAGTAAGTGGTAGAAACATACACTCTTCCTTGGTATACCAGGGTATCGTGGGCGGTATTGGTCTGGAGAAGGCAGCCCAAATGAACTCTGCAGCTTTAATCCCAGATCTATGCATATGGGTTGATTGCGACCCGGAAATCGCACTTGAGAGAATTAGAAGCGGAACTCTCCGGGGGATTTCAAACAAGGAAGAGTACTTCGAGACGTCCAATTTTCAAATCAGGATTAGGGAGGGATACCGACAACTCCTTTCCGGAGAATTGGAAATGCCCGTTCCATTCGATATGGGGGCGGTAGTTGGTCCAGTCTCTAATGAGGGGACTCAGAACCAACTTCGTACGCAGCTGAAAGAAGTAATTCGCGGATTCTTGCACAGCCGACCAAACCCAATCAATGTGCAAAGTGAACAAGTCGATCAGTTTCGAATAAGGAAGATTGTAAGTGAGTCAAAGAATCAAAGCAGGCTTTCTGATATTGGCCTGGAAAACGCAAAACGGAAAACAGACTGGTTGGGTGGGAAGAAGCCATGGAAGATACTGAAGGAAGCCCAAGATAGCCATCTACACTACGTATCATCAGTATCTGGAGATTCCAACGATAGCCAAAACCTTCCAAAAAATATTTTGAATCACTCGATGTCGTCGGTATGCGGTACTCTTGCACTGCTTAATTCGGTAGAGATACCAGAGATGAGGTCTGCAATGGGGCCAGTTAGATGCGTTTCAGAGAGGAACACACAAAGAATTGTCAAGTTCCTCAGGGAGATGGGTTGGATAACACAGAGGAAGAATCTGATAGGCAGGGAAGCGCCTAAGTCACAGCTTAGAGGTGAACTATTCTCCTTCGGGTACCTTACTCTCGCTATCTGGCCACTGAGGAGGGCAATATCCCAATGGCAGTCTAGAAATTCAGATACTCACTTGAGGTTCTCTCTGGGCCAGTTAGCAAAATCTGACCTGTATGAGAGAGCTTTGTTGGATACAATCAGTCGCTTATCTATTCTCGGGAGTGGCACAGAATCTAGAAGAAATCCAGAGACAATTGATGCCTTGGTTGATTGGTGGTCTGGTAAGTAGTTCACTTAACCACAAGCTTGGAACCGGCTGGAAGATCTACCCCATCAGCCCCTTCGAAGAACTTGGGCCTAGCCGAGAATGCAGATGAGAACCACAATCCACCTACTAGTCCAGCCCCAGCCCCTGTGACCAGCCTCAGGGGGTTGTTTGACTCGTATGAGTCGAGAAGAAGTTGCGTGAAACCATCGACTCCCATGGGCACCAAACCTAAACCCATAATGAATATCATCAGTGGTAATCTAATGTCCTTCTCGTAGACTCTTCTCATCGAGTCATCCGGGAATACTGATAGGAATGTATCCCTAACCGTCCATCTATTGAATCCCCTGAGCCCAAAGATCAGACAACCAATTGAGAATCCGAGGAAAATCCCGATATCCCTTGTGCAGACGGGCATCTGGTTCCCGTTGATTTCCCAGGATCTCTCATGCTTCTGGTGGCAATTCAAGTCCCCAAAGCCATATGTTAGAGCCCATAGTGGATTTAACTCGGCCCATGCGAAACTTCCCCCATGCTGAGATTGATCGTGCCCTACCTTGCCACCTTCTCCGTGGTCCTTGTTCCCCCAACTACTTTCGAAAGCATAATCTATCGCATTAGCACGACCAGAAAGCTCTGGTACCGAGTCAGTAGGCATCAGAAACGGAGCGAGAAAGCACAACACAAGATACGTAGCCGCAACTCCTCCCAGAATGGAGGAGACCTTTTTTTCGTGCCCCCTGACTTCCAAACCATTCTTTTGTACCATTTTCCCCTCCATCTCAGTGCTTAGTTCCAAAAAACAACTCTTCGTAATATCAGTAATATTCTGGAATACCTTCGCAACAAGCTTCTACGACCCTGTAGCAGCGTGGGCACTCCATATGTTGGCGCATTGGTACGGCTCTCCCCCTGTATCCACATAGGCAGGAGATATCCTCACAATGGTCACTGTCCATGACTGAACCAGAACATCCCGGTACAAATGAATTTCTCATTTTAGGAGTGCAGGGCTTCAAGTTGTAGAGTCAACTCGCCTACGAGCCACTCGTGCAACTTCTCCCCCCCCATCTCGGAGAGAGTTGAGTTCAGGAAGGCCGCAATCAGGGCCCTCTTTGCCTCTTTCTCATCAAATCCCCTTGTCTTTAGGTAGAACATCTGTTCCTCGTCGATTGGACCATTCGCGGTTCCGTGACCGCAACCAACGACGTCATTCTCCATTACTTCCAGTTCTGGGATTGAATCCGCCTCTGCAGAATCGGATAGTAGTAAATTATGGAAAATTTGTCCAGCATCAGCCCCTTTGGCTCCCTTACTAACCTGTAGCATCCCTGTTCCTATGGTTCTGCTATCTCCTCCACAAGCGGAGTGCCAAGACAGCCTACTGAATGTGTCGGGTGCCTCGTGGTGGATTTCGATATGGTGATCAAGATGCATGGATTCTGCAGACAAAATAGATCCTAGCACCTTGATGCCGCCGCCTCGCTCTTCCAATTTGTAGCGCAAATCGGATTTTGTCCTCTCCGACCCTGAAGATACAGTCCCCGCTCGTACTTGCGCGTCTCTACCAATTTCTAACGAATCGGACCTCAGGAAAGTCCCATTTTCTTGAACTCCTATTAGGACATCGTTCAAAATGGTTCCACTGCCAATATTGCCTGTTCTCAGAAGCCCAAACCAATCACTCTCTCCTGATACCCTGGTGACTAATTCAAAATCTGCCATTTCTCCGATTTCTAGTGAGATATGGGCTACAGAGGCAATCTCTCCGGTTTGCACATCCAGAATTATCGGACTCTCGAGTCTGAAACCACTCTCAACAATAAGCAACCAGTTGGATGAATTCGACATTGCATGAAGAAAGGAGTTGGTCAGTGCGTTATCCATCGATAGATCAAGGTCCCCTCCACTACCTCTGACGAGACTAACTCCGGCAGGGACCTCTGATCCATCCATCATTGAAAGACTCAGAGTGGCACTAGCTAACTCGGGAATTTCCGTTATCTTGCCAGTAGGATGGACCCTCCTCCAAGGGGTGTATTTCCACAGGTGGTTTGACTTGTCAGGCTCGCTCATGCTAAGGTATTGTGAAGCAGAATCCATTGTTCGACCTCATCCTATGCTGCCTTCCATCTCAAGAGCCATTAGTTGATTCAACTCTACTGCGTATTCCATAGGCAACTCTCTAGTGAAAGGCTCGAAGAATCCATTGACAATCATTGCCAAGGACTCTTCTTCGGAGTGACCTCGACTCATCAGATAGAACAGTTGGTCATCGCTGACCTTTGAAACACTGGCTTCATGCTCGCATCTAGCACTTGGATTTGCCACCTCCATTGTCGGATATGTGTCGGACCTACTTCCTTCATCCAGGATCAAAGCATCGCACACAACGTTCAACTTGCAATTGTCCGCCTTTGGAGAAACAGTGACCATTCCTCTGTAAGTCCCTCTTCCTCCGTTCTTGCTTATGCTCTTGGAAAGGATCTTGCTAGTTGTATTGGAAGCCAAATGATGAATCTTCGCTCCAGCGTCCTGGTGCTGACCTTCTCCAGAGTATGCCACTGAAATGACCTCTGCGTGACTCCCTTCTCCCTTCAGAATCACCGCCGGATACTTCATTGTTAGTTTGCTTCCGATGTTTCCGTCTACCCACTCAATCTTGGCATCCTCATGGGCAATCCCTCTCTTCGTGACTAGGTTGTAAACATTAGAACTCCAATTCTGTATGGTTGAGTATCTGATATGGGAACCTGGTAGTGCTACTAGTTCTACTACTGCAGAGTGTAGTGAGTCTGTGGAATAAGATGGCGCAGTGCAACCTTCGACATAATGGATGCTGCTCCCCTTGTCCGCGATAATCAGAGTCCTTTCGAATTGCCCCATATTCTTTGCATTGATTCTGAAGTATGCCTGGACAGGCATCTCCACGTGTACCCCTTCTGGGACGTAGATGAAGGACCCACCAGACCATACCGCCGTATTTAGAGCAGAGAATTTGTTATCAGAATAAGGAACTACAGAACAGAACCACTTCTTCACTATTTCAGGGTACTCCTTCAGACCACTATCCATGTCTAGGAAGATCACTCCTTGTTTCTCCAAGTCTTCACGGATGCTGTGATAAACAGCTTCTGATTCATATTGTGCCGTAACTCCAGACAGCCACTTCTGTTCGGCTTCAGGAATACCCAGTCTTTCGAACGTGTTCCTTATGTCTTCTGGGACATCTTCCCAGTCTCTCTCTGTTGAGTCTGAGGATTTGAGGTAGTAGCAGATGTTTTCGAAGTCAATTTCCTCCAGCATTGACATGTTCCCCCATGTCGGCATCGGCCGTTCTGAGAAGTGTTTGAACGCCTTAACACGAATATCTGTCATCCATTCAGGCTCTTCTTTCAGTTCGGATATCTGTCTAACTACCTCCTCGGAGAGTCCGAAATCGAATCTAATCGTTGAGTTTTCTGGATCATGCCAGCCTGCTTTGTACTCTCCCACTGCCTCTCTGGCTTCACTATCTCCTGACACCTAAATCACTCCTCCTTTAGCCATTCATAGCCTCTCACTTCAAGTTTTGTTGCCAGCTCTGGTCCGCCAGAAGCTACTATTCTACCATCTAGTAGAACGTGTACCATATCGGGCTGCACGTGCTCTAGGATTCTAGAGTAGTGGGTAATGATAAGTGCGGCAGAGTCGGTTCCTCGTATTGCGGCATTTACTCCTTCCGAGACCGTCCTAATGCCATCGATATCTAGCCCACTATCGGTCTCATCCAGAACCGCAAGTCGGGGCTTGAGGAGCATTAACTGTAGAATCTCAAATCTCTTCTTCTCCCCTCCGCTGAATCCGTCATTAACATACCTTGACATGAAGGATCGAGGAATATCTAGAGATTCCATTGCAGAGGTCAACTCTTCCCTGAATACCGAGCCCTTTGCTTCGTCTTCCCCCCTTATGCTAGCCACTGACTTTCTGAGGAAGTTACCTACTTGTAGACCCGGAACCGCTTGGGGGTACTGGAATGAAAGGAAAACGCCCTTTCTAGCCCTTTCCCAAGCCTCCAATTCTAGCAGACTCTCTCCTTCTAGTATTACATCTCCCTTCTCCACGTCAAAGTCCGGATGTCCCATTATCACATTCGCAGTAGTCGTCTTCCCGCTACCGTTTCTACCCATGATTGCGTGAATTTCTCCTGGCCCAATTTTCAGATTAATCCCTCTCAGGATTTCATTTCCATCTATCCCTGCGTGGAGGTCATTAATCTCCAGGAGCGTGCTCTGTCCAGACATCTTACAGTCTCCCGCAGACAAACTATCATTTGAATCTCTGCCTACTCCCAGATGACCCTATAATGTTGCACACTCACGCATTGGCGTGGACATGGATGAATCGGAAGGCCAAAGGCCAAATGATGATCTGGAGGATAAGTACAGATCTCAAATCGAAGAAATCGTGACATCCGAGGCTAATCGCATACTGGAAGAAAAGTTAGATTCGTCAGAGGTTTCTAGGCTTAACTCTCTTTCTCTCGTATCATTATTTGAGTCAGATGATCCATCTCTGATTCCTGCATTAATGGCCAGATTAGGACCAGTAAGAGCGGCTCTTGAGAGTCATGGGGGGAGTTTGGTGATCGCCAGGGGAAAAATAGAGCTCAGGAATAATGGAACACCTTCCCTCTCGTTGGTGATAGGCCTGGATGGAGCCTGTATCTCCTGCGGAGCCGCTCCTGGAACTTTGAAAGGAATCCAGGACGATCTCCTGTCGGACGAAGAGGTCGACTCGATTCAATTCGACTCTTCAATGCTAGAATGGTTCGATGAGATTCAAAGAGAGTTCATTCTGGAATTCGGCGGCGTCACATTCGCCTAGTTTAGGAAACCACCAAGAGAATCGATGGCCCTATTGGAAAATCCCAGCACTGTCACCTCTTCTCCATCGACAACGCTGGCGAATTCACCAGCAGCCCCTGCCAAGTCATATCCTCCTGCCTTTCCCTCCCATGAACGACTATTCATCAAATCAATAATCTCATCCTCCCTCATCTGCACGAACTCAACAATAGCGTAATCTGTCCATATCGTTGCTAGCCAATCCTCTCCGACGTCTATATCTCCTACTTTCCTGCTGAGAATTGCTGTCGACGACCATACCCTATGTCTTCTTCCTGATAACCTAATCAAGCTGAATGCCGCACTACTCTCATCCTTTGGCTTTCCAAGTGCCGCTCTCTCGTCATCTGGATCTTCCACTAGCGTATCCGAGACTATGATAATATCTGCCACATTTCCTCCTTCTGAAGATCTTTCCTTTACAGCCGCCATTGCTTTCCTAATGCACGAACTCTCTACCTGCAAATTAACCTCCATTCCCGATGAAACCTCTTGCTCAGGCTCTCTTAGAATGCAGAACTCCAGACATGTATCTCGATCCTCGAGATATTCTGTCAGAATTTGGCGCCTCCTTTCCGATGCAGAAGCCAGTAGTACGAGGGGCATATATGACCTCAGAGATCTATTTTCGTATCACAGATGGGGCATTTAGCAGAACTGACGCCAGGTTCCGTAATAACCCTGCTCTGGCAATTTGGGCAAGAAATTTGGAACCCCGAATGAGTCATTTCTGGAACTGGCATTACAGTATCGTCTCCTGCCACGGAAGGCTCCACGAGGAACCCTTCCGAGTTTTCATCATGCGAATCTTCAGCATTTCTCCTGGCCCTTCTTGCCATTCTACTACTTCTGCCCCCCTCCTCGCTCTCCGCCTCATCAGCATCTACAATTTCTACCAAATCTACTCCGACTGCGAGGTCAGAATCTTCTACAATATCAACAACATCGTCTTCCATTATCACGTTGGAACCAGCGTCTATGGATCTCTTCCTCCCTATCCATCTGAAACCCTGAGCAGAAAGGCCGACTAGTGTTACCATTCCGAGAATCAATACGGCCAGTGCTACTCCAATGAGCAGAATTTCAAAACTCTCTTGGTCTAGTCCTAAGGAAGATCTTAGCTGGTCAGCAATACTCCCTCCTCTCTCAGAAGACCCGTCATCGATCAGAGTTCTAATTTGCCATCCATTCGAGGTCGTTACAACGATCATTGTCTCC
This sequence comes from uncultured Candidatus Poseidoniales archaeon, assembly GCA_902573015.1. Classification (GTDB taxonomy): domain Archaea; phylum Thermoplasmatota; class Poseidoniia; order Poseidoniales; family Thalassarchaeaceae; genus UBA36. The sequence goes on from CACGIE010000016.1 coordinate 26,062, forward strand.
AGTGAGTCTTCGGATCTATCCATCGAGTTGAACTGTCCCCTGACCAGGGAATCCGCGAGTCCTATCCAACCTTGTTCGATATCAATTAGTCCGTACTCAACTTGTGGTCCGTTCGGCCCAACTCTGTCGAAAATTACTTGGATTCCTCTTTCAGATTCCACTGTCCCGATTCCTGCCATTCCCCTAGCTGAAATCCTAGTCTCCAAATCGTCTATGGTTTTGAAATTGGAATCCGTAACATACGCTACTAGTTCCGAGTCCTGAGGGGCCCCCTCTCTCCAAATAGAGACAAGTACGTCCATATCTTCATGTTCTATGACCGTCAACTCTGGGAGTGCAGCTTCGTCTCCAACCGCCCTCCTGTAAGTCCATGTTTCCTGATCAATTTCCCCATGGGAGTACCAAACTCCCAACCTGTCCTTCCCCGTGGAGTCATTCCTGATCGTCTGATACAGTAGGTGTGCCTGTTCCTCTCCGAACTCCACGGACAAAGAATCCCTTTGCGCGGGGTCGGCGTCAATGTCGTTGATAATTCCGGGCATCAGGGCCCAGTCATCGGAGGAGAGTGGACTCTCTGCATGTAGGAGGAAGATGTCAGTAACGTCCTCAAGAGTCCCACCGCTGAATGCATCCCTGTGATAGCCCGAAACAAGGATTTCGGAATCCTTGACGTCCATGTCTACTCCCCAGTACTTTCCATCTGAAAGGGGAATTCCGGGGAGAAGATCCTGTGCAGGGGAAATTCTGCAACTTGAGTCAACGGTGGAGTAGCTCAGAGTTTGCATTAGGAACGAGTTCGGACCCAGGTATCTCCTAGTCCAAACAATGTGTGCATACTCATCCTCGGTGCTGACAATAGAAATGCCTCCCGACCAACGTTCCTCGATAACGTTGTTACACTCAATTAGGGACTTGCTTTGAGTCAGTTTGTACATTATCAGGGTCCCGTCTTTCTCTCCGATGAGTAGGTCTTCTCCCTCCTCACTGTTCAGGCTCACCACTGCTACTGGAGTTTCTCCCGGATTCATCCCTACATCCCTTGGTCCGGTCAACGTCGTACTATCGACCAATAGCGTCTTTTCTCTAACATTGTCAGACCAATCATTATCAGAACCACTCTCCATCAACACGCTTATCCTGACTTCCAGTGGTCCTGTTGAATTTGGCACAATGGGGAATGAGATGGTGGAATGGGATCCTCCTAGGACTAGGGGTACGGTCGAGTTCGCTACCATTTCCCACCCTCGGACAGTCATCATTTCCAATGTTCCAGAAACCCCCACTGCATCTTGAGAGCCCAGGTTGTCGACTCTGGCTTGAACCACGACAGACTCATCGGGTCGTGGAATCGGGCTAGATACGGTTACGGCGGAAATCGCTCCAGCCCTAATGGCTAGGTCAACCCCCGGTGGCCTTGGAGTGACAGAGAAGGTACCTGATAACTCGTTATTGCTGTTATCCAACTCTTGAATCGAGTTCAGGGGATCTATTGAGATTGTTAGAAGCGCATCTCCGGATTCAGTTGGATTCCAATAAAGGACTACTTCGACAAACTGGCCAGAGTCAATATTGGGTATGATGTACTCATCCCTCCTCTCCCCCCACTCCTCCAGAATTATGCCCACATCGTTTGCAGCTTGGTCCCCTGTGTTCCTTATGGTTGCCCTGACTTCTAGGAACGTGTTAACGTATGACTCTTGCATGGGGATGCCGAACTCTTGGACGGAAATGGACTTGCTAACGAACAATAGATCCGGCATAGGGTCAATGTTGTCGACCGTCACCACTCTTCGAATCTCATCGGATACAACGCCAACTGCACTAACTACCCTAACTGAGATCCTATACTCATCATCCTTGAACTGGGTTGTATCCCAGTTGAAACTCCATCTAGTCCACCCATCGTCCCCATCTTCGCATCTTAGACCAGAGTTGGAATTCTCACCCTGCCTGAACATGTGTACGCAGAATGCATGTCCTTGGTAGCAAGGGTCGCTACTTCCGTCTCCCTTGAATTGGGAAGTCGAGTGACAAAGACCATTCAGGTCTTCCTCGGTCCATTCGCCGTCATGATAGTCCGGCCCATCCTGCCAGTCTTCGTTGTCTAGCCTCCATTGAATTGTCGCGTTTCCGATAGACTGGAACTCCCCATGAACCACCACGGAACCCTCGAGTCCGTCCTGTCCGCTTGGCCCTTCCAGGGTTATGTTGACCCTTCCAACCGGGAAGAAAAACTCCGTAGTATTGCTCCACCTGCCTATGTCATTCCTCGCTGCAGCCATCCCGGTGATTGTGACATCTGTATAGTCTTCTGGAAGTTCAGGAACTTGGAATGGTGAAGTCCAATTTACAATCCCGATGGGATTTGACCAATCCGTAATAGTTACTCTTTGCTTGGGGGTATCTGAGGACTCTCTGAACTCCATCTCAACCTTCACGACTACTTCTTCTATCGAACCATTGTCTTCCCCATGTTCGTTGATGTGGCCTCTGAGATTGTACTCTTGTCCTTCTACTAGCCATGAGAACTCTGCAGGACTCTCTATCTCCACCCACTTCCCCTCTTGA
>CACGIE010000017.1 GCA_902573015.1 uncultured Candidatus Poseidoniales archaeon
TGCACGAGCAGGGCAGCAGCTCGTCTGTCGACGAGGGCAGCCTGAAGGCGCCCATGCCCGGGACCGTGCTCCAGGTAACGGCGAAGGTGGGACAGAGGGTCCGTGAGGGCCAGCACCTGATGACCCTGGAGGCAATGAAGATGGAGCACAAGGTGGTGGCGCCGAAGGCCGGCGAGATAACCAAGGTCAACTACTCAGAGGGAGAGAGGGTGGACATGGGATCCTCTCTCGTTGAGATCAGTGAGTAGAGCAACATGCCCAATGTGTAGGGGATGTAATGCCTCCGGGTGGCAGCAAGATCTGTTACTCTGGAATTCCACAGAAATAGCAGCGTGGCCCAAGAGGATTCCCACATGCCGGACAAGAAGATCCGTCTAAGTCAGAGGGAATTTCATCAGCCCCCCTAGTCCTCCTCTTTTTCGATAAAAAGTACCCCTCAATAAGATTGTAGAGAATCCTAGGACCATCGTCAGGGTCGGGAAACTCCTTCCCGGAGATGCTCATCTTAGGATCAAACTTTGGATCCTTTGGGGGTTTCCTAGAACCGGTTGCAGATGCTTCACCAGGAATGAACCCCATAGTCTGTTGCAGGATCTTCGCGAATCTCATGATGACTGCCAGTTCTGATCGTCTAGGGAGTTTATTGGCTATTTCTTTCCAAGACTCGCCCTTTGCCCAAGACTCTATCACCACTCTTTCCTCTTCGCCAGTCCAAGTTTTATTGCGATCCCCCTTTCTCTTTCCTTCCTCTTCCTCGACCTTTTCTGACGATTCATTATGCTCTATACTTTCTTCCTCTTCCTCGACCTTTTCTGACGATTCATTATGCACCATGTCTTCCTCTTCTTTTCCGGATTCTTCATTGGTCATTGTTACAGCCTACTCTGAATTGGTGCATAGGGGGTTGTTAAACCCTGCAACTTATAATTCTCAATAGCGTAAAATGCCTATAGAATCAGAAAGGAACATATCTTCTACCCAAAGATGAGTAACTATGAGGACCCTATTCACCAGGTTCGAAATACGCTCAGAGGATAGTGATAGAAGCTCTGATGAGGTGATTGATGAGGTTGCAGAGACATGCTGGAAGTGGGTAACTGATTCTGATTGGGTGGATAAAGAAAGAATTCCGCAGAGATGGGAGGAAGGAGAATTTAATCAGAATGAGACCGATTCATTGATCGTAAGTGACGATAGTTGCGAAGGAGCAAGGTTCTGGAGAATGGATAGGAGTGAGTGGGGCAGGGAAAGGAAGGGACTGAAGTTTGATCATTACATCTTTGTCGTCACAAACGGAGAAAACGTGGAGTTCTCGATACTCCAGGATATTGTGCACCAGACACAGAGAATTGGGCCTCATGAGGAAGACATACTACCTCCATTCGTGATACGAGATTTGGTCAGTAAGTTCGAATGCAGCATGGATGGGGAAGCCATCTCCGGAAGCTGGGATTCGATATCTCCCACGGAAACTCGTGATTTTGTTGAGGGGGTAATCTTGAACCCGTCCAGAAACCTTCCCATAGTGCTACTATCGAAGAGGTGGGAGACGGGCAAGTCGGTTATCGGAGGAATTGGTCGACTGAGTAGGCGTCTAGCAGGATTGGCACATGTCAACATCCTTTCTGCTAAGAATTCCAGCCACGATGAGTTCTTTGGAGAACAGAGGACCAGCAATGGGTCGATTAGGATTTTCTGGCCCGGACTTACTAGGGAGGGTATGCTCAGCAAGGCAAGGGAGAATCTATACTCCCCGAAGAAATTCGAGAGTGATTTCGATTCGGATGAGTCACTCCTGATCCAGGAGATTGTGAATCGAATTTGCCAAGCTACTTCCACTCTTCAGGCATCCAGAGGATTAGTCGACGAAGTTCGGAGCAAGATTGAGCAGGAGGCATTTGCCAAGGAGAAGGAAGAGTCCGATAGGGCTAGGAAAGAGGTCCTAAGCCAGCTTAAGACATCCGAACAGAAGTTAGATTATCTGGAAACTGAGAACGAGGATTTGAGGGGTGATGTTGCTCTTCTAAGGATCGAGGTTTCTAATTCCAAGGAGGAAAATGCGCACCGGGACAGGAAGATCCTGTCACTCAATCGCCAAATCCAAATTCTTTCAGATCAGAATACGGACCTAAAGAAATTCGAGAGAGCCGTAGAGGAGGGAATCAGTAGGGATCGTGATGCTGGGATCAGAGGTTTGATTGACCATTTGGAAGGATATGGCAGAGAAGAGGAGGCTCCGAGCGAAGAAGACGAGACCATCTTCCTCAGTGTCGGTGAGGCGTTTGAGAAGGCAAGGGAAAGATTCTCCTCCCGGATCAGGTTTCTGGATTCGGCACTAGATTCTGCAAGAAGGGTACCGGTTGAGTCGGATGCCAAGCCGTCGAAGGTCTACGAGATTTTCGAGAAGCTCTACGAAGACATTTGGCCGAAATTGAAGGAAGCATCTGAAGGCCACAGGCTCGTCGGGTCCAATCGTTTCAATACCAAGAAAGAGCTGATCGACTGCTTTGGGGACATGTACGCTGAGTCGGATTCGGGCCTGACTAGAGATATGTACCGGAAGCAGTACGACAAGAACGGCAGAATGTTCGAGTTTTCACCTGGGGTGCGCATCAGGATTATCCCGCACATCAAGATGGGCTCAAGGAACAAGCTCAGGATTCACCTGCTTTGCCTACATGCAAACTCAAGCTATGAGGCATATGAGATGGTTGATAGGGATGACGGAAAGATTCAGTGGAAGCGAAAAAAGGAAGTGATTAGGGCCTTCCCACAGATAATCGTCGGCTGGTGCGGGAAACACCTACCGAACGCAAGATTGAATGGCTAGATAATTAGAGAATCCCGTCTTATTCTTTAACCTGACATCATGGGGTTTCCCTCAACCCATCATACTAGATTTTGATAAACAACCCTGCCCGTTCGCAGATTAAAAGCGCTCAATACCTTCGGCAAATCAAGGCCATGATACAGGCAGGTGTCCATCCCAATAGCCATTGGACGGCCATCGTCGAGTTTCACATCAGAATACCATACTTCTCCTGCCCTTGAATCGTCCTTATGCAAGTGTTTGAGAGTGGGGGTGTGGCCAAACAGGATTGTCCTGCTTGGGTCGATTGGATTCTTTGAGGTCAAGAATTGCTTCCTAGCATACATGTGTATGCCCTCATCCTGATTCTCGACATCCTGGTTTTGGTCGTACCCTGCGTGAACCAACCTCCAATCCTCAAGAACGATTTCAGTAGCCAGAGTTTCCATCCATTTTACGTCCGATGCGGCTTCTTTGCTTGCTCTTTCTTCACTCCCATAAAACTCGAGATAGGATGCCTCAGTGGTGTTTCCACCGTTGTGATACCAGAGCCTCGAATCCAAGCTCCTTTCCATGAAGAAAGATCGCTCATCGAAGCCCTGGATCATCATCTGCTCGTGATTTCCCCGTATGGAGTAGATGCTCTCTGTTCTCCTGACATAGTTCACTACCTGCGCCGAGGCAGGGCCTCTGTCTATGAGATCCCCCAGAATAACGACAGCATCCCCCTCATCCAAATTCAAACTCTGGACCAATAATTCCAGGGTTTCAGAGAAGCCATGGACGTCACCTATCACCCATACGTTGCCTTCCCTTTCTATCAATTTTTGTAGCTTTTCTTCGAGCTCATAATTCCTCATTTTCAACACCTTTCCAGCCTGGCATGGGACGAGTTGACGCCTCCCAAATCTAGCAATGAAATAGGGGGTCTAACGTACTTAATTGCACCGTGATTCTGTGTCATCTCTCGATCGTTGGGAAAACTAACATCGCCCATAACTGGTCCCCAATTCAGGCAAAGGACACTCGAAAGACAGCGACCAACCGCAGTACTGGGCACCGAGACTTTCGGAGTATACGAGTAGAACATCCCAACGACCTGACAAGGTCAGAGTCCTGAAATTTTCACTTTCAAATCGAACTCGAACGCCCCACTCATCCGTGGTGATGTTTGCTATTCCTGTAAATTGAAGCATTCTCTCTTGATACCACATTTCTCTTCCATCGAAAGCAGTCACGTGGGCCTCTAGCCTCTGTCTAATCTCACTCAATCTGACTCGTTCTTCTTCGCTCAATCCTGCAACAGCCGCGGCTATCGGGACATTCTCCTCTTCGGTTTTGCTTCCATCTGTATCCATGAATATGCAATAGAATCCAGGACATATAAACTCCCGAACCTATCGCTTTTTTGGGTATCAACCTAGAATATTCTCTGTGATCCTAAAGGAAGCTGATTTCTCAATAACTACAGGGCTCCTAAATTGTGCATTTGGAGTCGAACTTGCAATCATCGAGGTAAGAAGAAATGGGACTGTTGAAGACATTTATTGGAGCGACTGTAGGAGGATTGGTAGGGGGCCCTCTTGGGATGATAGCTGGAGCGGCGATTGTGAACGACCCTTCAGTGGCGGATGGGGTGACGCAGCACGATGAGTAATCTGGAAGGGATCTCCGAGAGGGTCATCTCAGTAATGGAGGGAATCGACGGTCTCTCTGACCTGAAAGTTAGCGATCTCAGGAAGATCCCCCTGGGGACGCTGAGGAAGGGTACGTACAGACTTCATGGAGTATGTCGTTTCAAGAAAGGGGTTTGGCAGCGATTAGCCAAAGGAACGGACATGGGGGTCTCGGAGGTACGCTGCATAGACCTCCACCCGCTCCTACTGACCGAGCAGTGGTCGAGGTACGCTGACCACGTCCTGTTCCATGAGTACCTGCACGCACTGCTCCCTGGAGAGGGGCACGGTCCGGAGTTCCGGAGGCGCGAGTCCCTATGGCCGGATAGCGAGGCCATCGCCATGAAGGAAGAGTTCGGCTCCTTCATTCGTGAGAGGCGTCGTGATATACTGAAGTGGGTGCTGATTTGTCCCAATTGTGATTTTAGGTATTTCAGTAAGAAACCATTGCCAGGGGGGCGTTGCAGAAAGTGCAAGACAACCCTGGAAAACACTCAGAGATGAGTCGGGTCAATCGCCCTTGGCGACTGGTTCGAGAGTTGTCTTCCCCCCCATGTAGGCTCTGAGTATCTCTGGGACCGATACGGTCCCGTCCTCCAGCTGGTTCTGCTCCATTATCGCCACGAGCGCCCTGCTGGTCGCTATCGCGGTGGAGTTCAGCGTGTGCACCGCCGAGTTGCCATCCGAGGTCCTGTACCTCATCCTGAGCCTGTTCGCCTGGTAGTCCGTGCAGTTGGAGCAGGAGACGACCTCCTTGTACGCGCCCGCTCCGGGCAGCCATGCCTCCAGGTCGTACTTCCTCGCTGCCACCGTGCCCATGTCGCCGGTGCAGATGTTGACCACCCTGTAGTGCAGCCCCAGGCTGTCCCACATGTCGACAGCGTTGGTCAGCAGGTCCTCGTGGTGCTCCCAGGAGTCCTCGGGGTCGCAGATCACTATCTGCTCGACCTTGGTGAACTGGTGGACCCTCCAGATGCCCCTGTCCGAGAGGCCGTGCGCACCGACCTCCCTCCTGAAGCACGGTGACACCCCGACCATCTTGATCGGCAGCTCGGAGGGCTCGATGACCTCGTCCATCCTCATGGCGGTCAGCGGGTGCTCGCTGGTCGCGATCAGGTAGTACTTGTCCGGCTCTATTCCGTACATCACGGTCTCGAAGTCGCTCAGGTCTGTCACCCCCTCGTACGCCTCCCTGTTCATCATCAGCGGTGGCTGGATCAGGGTGTAGCCTCGCTCAATCAGGAAGTCCGCGCCGTACTGCTGCAGGGCCATCTCCATCCGGGCGAGATCTCCCTGCAGGAAGTAGAACCGGCTGCCTGCGACCTTGGCCCCCCTGGCCTGGTCGACCCAGCCGTTCATGTCGATGAGTTCGTTGTGGTTCCTGGGCTCGAAGGAAAGCTCGGCCTTCTCGCCGTGCAGGCTGTGGAGGGTGTTCTTCTGGTCGTCCTCCCCCACCGGGACGTCCTCGTGCAGGATATTCGGGATGCTCATCCTCAGCGAGTCCCTAGTGGCGAGGCACTCCTCGGAGTGCGCTGTGAGATCGTCTATCTGTGACCCTATGGTCGAGACCTCGTCCATGATCGCCTTGGCCCCGGCCTCGTCCCCCGACTTCTTCGCCTCGGCTATTCCCCTGGCTGCCTCGTTCCTCCTGCGCCGGAGCTGGTCCACGTCGTACTGGGACTTCCTCCACTCCTCGTCCAGCCTGATGACCTCGTCTATGCTGTCGTGGGGGATCCCCCTCCTGTCGTGATCGGCCCTGATTGCGTCGGCGTTCTCCCTGAACATCGCCATGTCTAGCATCGTGACCGGCCTCTTGGCCCCGCCTCCTGACTTCAAATCATTGGGAGAGGATCGCTCAGAACGTTATGTCCTGCCAGAGGTTCTCCAGTCCGATGGCTAGGGCGCCGGAGAGGAGGTAGCCCAGTATGCTCCCCCCGTTCAGGAGCGGTAGGCCAGCCTGTGGCTTGCCCCTGGCCACCTGGGTCATCAGTGCCGCGTACCCAACGAGCCCACCCAGCAGGGTCCCCATGCCAACCATCATCGCCCCCAAATGCACCTGCTCGTGAGGATCCCCCCAGAAGTCGAAGACGACCGGGCCGTAGTCTGGCAGGAAGGTGATGGACGAGATGACCAGCATGCCAGGGAAGATGACATCGCCCAGGCCCATGAACAGGGCATCCCTGCCCTTGGCCTTCACCTTCCTAGCCTCGACTCCCTCGGGAGACGCCTCCAGCCTAGGCTTCGCGCTGTCCATGACATCTCCTTCCTGTTCCAGGAAGGTGTAGTTGGTGTCCTTCGGAGCGACAAGCAGGACTGGAAGCTTCAGGTCAATCATCGTGTCAGCCAGTTCCAGCATGTGCTTGCTTCCGTTCACCGCCCAGTGGTCATAGATTGCCGCCAGCACCATGAACAGGATGATGAGGACAGGCACGAAGGTGATGCCCAGCATCACAATCACGCCTGAACCGACTAGGACCCCGACAGTGTTCACGATGTACCATTCTGGGAACTTGTGGAGAGTGTACATCATCCCGATCGTCAGCAGGAACGTGAAGGCGAAGTGGATATTCCCCCAGTCCCCACTGGGATTAACCAACATCCACGGAATAGCCAATACTCCGAACAGAGAGATCATCAGACTGTATCCTAGGGCCAGGAACACGAACCATTTGATGATTTTCTCAAGCCCCTTCCTGGCCAGATAGATGACTGCGATCGTGAATATGAAGATCATGACCAGCTCGAAAATGATGTTCCCTGCCTCTGAGGCACCCTCCTCGCCGAATGCCCTGGCCTCGCTGAAGTTGTACAGCGGTTGGATGAACACACCGATCAGGATGGATGCGCAGAACATCCCCGCCATCCCCGCCATGGAGCCCCATTGGTCCATTATCGCGGCCTTGATGTCCTCGAGCTCGGAATCATCCATGGTGCCACGACCTTCAAGGCACATTTCACCTTGACCCAGCCATGCCCACCAGCGACGTCGTCGACATCAGGGCCTGGCTGGAGTCCAGAATCGGGGCTGGGGTCCGCTTGGGGCTGTCCACCTGCTCCGAGATGCTCGAGAGGCTGGGCAACCCCCAGGCCGACTTCCCGAGCATCCACGTCGCGGGGACCAACGGCAAGGGCTCGCTCTGCGCCCATCTCTCTGCGCTTGGCTCGATGAACGGGGACCTGATCGGGCTGTACACCTCCCCGCACCTGGTCACGGTCGAGGAGAGGGCGAGGATCGACGGCAGGCCCGTCAGTGCCGAGGAGTTCGACTCGTACCTGGAGGAGGTCCGAGAGGCGGGAAGGATCGAGCCCGAGATTCTCCCGACTTACTTCGAGACGACCTTCCTGGCCTCGATGCTGGCCTTCTCCCGCAACAATGTCGACAGGGCGGTCATCGAGACCGGTCTAGGGGGGAGGCTCGACTCCACCAGGCTGGTGGAAGCCGACATCTGCGCGATCACCACCATCTCGATGGACCACTCGGAGGTTCTCGGGGACACCCTGCCCAAGATAGCGACCGAGAAAGCCGGAATACACAGGCCAGGGGTCCCCCTGCTGTGCCTCGACCACGAGGACGAGGGGGTCAAGGCGGCGATAGAGGGAGTAGCCGGGGAGGACGTGGTCTGGGTCCCGCGTGGGGGCGAGGACGCCCAGGAGGTGGCTCGGAGGATGGCGTCCGTGATCGGGAGCAGGATAGGGTGGAAGATTATGGAGACCGACGTGTTGTGGCCCGGGCGGTCAATGGACAGAATCGACTGGTCGGGTGCGGAGGTAGTCCTGAGCGCAGCTCACAACTCCGAGAGCCTATCCCACGACCTAGGGAGGCTGGGATCGGAGAGGCACGTCATGGTGGTCGGGATGACCCAGAAAGAGGACCTCTCAGAGTCGATTGAGCCGCTTCTCGATTCGGACGGCAGGATTAGGACCATCGTAACCGAGGTCCACGGCGGGAGGAGCCCTTCCGTCCCCGCGGAGACCCTATCGGAGCATCTCTCAGTGGACTCAGGACAACCCCCACTAATCATCAAAGAACCGATCGAGGCCATCGATACCGCTTCGAGGGTGGCCAGCGAGGAGGGATGCATCGTCTATGTGACCGGTAGCGTCTACCTGGTGGGGAAGGCCATCGAGGAGATGGCTTCGAGGGATGGGGGCGACCTCTGGGACCATCTCGAGGCTCATACTCCCAGAGTGTGAGAAGTAAAGCATTCAGTTGGCATCTCTGATTCTTCCTGGGAACAGAAGGAAAGCAGACACAAGCAGACCAGATTCACGAATTCCGGTATCTCTCTATCTCCGAGATTAACCCCGGGTCATTCATGACCTCAATCCATTGACTCCTGATTAAATCCATCCTGGGCTCACAGTCAATTGGAATAATGGAAAACTCACCATTTTCCCTTGAGACGATCATCAGGTACATCCAATCTAAACCTGAGGCATAGGAGTACATGGCCATCTGAGGAAGATAATTTGTCCTCAAGGCAGTTTTCCATGTACTGGAGTTCGGGTTCAAATTCGTCCTTGTCTTCATCTCCACAGGAATTCCATCGAATGTCAAATCCGTAGTACCGACAACTTTCAATCCAAGCTCAACACTCTCAAATTCAACCTTGGAACCAGGCTTCCAACTACTCTCCGCTGGAATTTCCTTTGTGACATTAGCAAAATACTCATCAAAAACGTGCCCTAGTTCAATATTCAAGGGAATCTTCTTCCTCTTCTTGCTAACTTCGAATTTCTTCCTTCTCCACTTGTTTGCTTCTCTGAGCTTCCCCTTAATCTCCTTCGGCTTCTTCAGACTCGAGACTCTCAAGTGGTCAGATCTTGACTCATATCTCTCGAAATAATCCGGAATCGCGGCATTTAATGTGTTCAGTATCCTCTCCATCTCCTTCCCTGCTTGGCAGGCCGAACTGAGACGTTTCGCATTGTCAATGAGAAAGTATTCCGATCGGAACGAAAGGTCTGCTGGACTCACGAACTTCCACTCCAAACCGTCGAGGAAGTCCTCGAACCATTTCTTTGATCTCTTCGAAATGGTCGCCAATTCTCTTGCTCTGATGTCACAGTGACTGGGAATTTCATCTGCGAACCCTTCTTCTCCACAAACTTTGCACCTCCACTGAAATGCTCCACCTGTCCGCTTTTTGTTCATACAACAGCCCTCCTCCAGCCCCCGAGTGGCCAAATAGTCACAAGGACACTATCTCGGACCAACCCCCTCAAAGGAATAACTCCATCGTAACTTCTGAATTTCAAATCGTAGAAAAATCCCCCTCTCTCGCAGTTTTTGCTTTCGACGACTTTCAGACTCTCTCTGTTTGAGTTAACTGCAGAGTAAAGTGCCTTCTCTAAGTTGTCAGGATTGGAAAGGTAGTCCTGATGAACTCCCCTAATCATGGGTTTCACTACTCTTTCTTCTAGGCGTTCTCGGGCATGCTTTGTTATTTTTATTTCTCTTTTTTCAATCATGTTGTCACCCCACAAACGGCCAAATTGGCCGTTTACGGGGCGCCAACCGCACGACGCCACGAGGGTACTGGTCCGGGGAGGACCTTTACCCAAAAGAGAAAATCCCAGTGCGGGTACCCATTCTCTTCTTACTATGCACCAATGAGAGGGAACTTATCAAACTACTTAGGTACACGAAGTATGATTACCCACCATCTAAGCACGAATGATATGAGCGACAAGTGGGACCAGCGTTTCATCGATCTCGCAAAACACATCTCCCAATGGAGCAAGGACCCGTCGACAAAAGTCGGTTGCGTCGTAATTGGCGAGGACCGCGAGATCAGATCGACCGGGTTCAATGGGTTCCCTAGGGGGATTGCGGATGACTCGGAGAGGCTCGAGGACAGGGAGCAGAAGTATCCGCTCATCTGCCACGCCGAGGAGAACGCTATAATGCACGCCGCCAGGATAGGGGTCTCCCTGAAGGGCTGCGTCGCCTACGTAACCTGGCCGCCATGCACCGGCTGCTCCAGATCCCTAATCCAGGCTGGAATCGTGGAGGTGGTCTACCCCAAGGACATAGACGTCCCGGAGAGGTGGGAGAAGGACTTCGCGATGTCTGTCGCCATGATGGAGGAGGCGGGAATCACGGTCAGGTCGGCCTAGGCGATCCTAGCAAGGCTCTCCTTGAACAGATCCAGGTTGACCCGTCTGCTCTCCTTCCTATCCACTATCGGACTCGGGTAGTCTGTGCCGATGATGCACCCCGACTCCTCCTGGACGTGCTCGGGTGCCAGGTGGGGCTCGAAGATGTACTTCGATGGGAAGGAGGCTAGCTCCGGAACCCAGTGCCTGATGAACGAGGCCTCCTTGGCCTCGACGTTCAGGCTCGACTTGGAGTCTGGACAGGGGTTGTACACCCTGTAGTAGGGCATCGAGAAGGGGGCCACGCCAGCCAGCCACAGCCAGTTGCCGTTGTTCACAGCCCAGTCGGAGTCCACCAGCTTCCTGTCGAACACGTCCCTTCCGTGCTTCCAGTTCTGCCACAGCTGGCCACGGGTCAGGAAGCAGGAGACAGCATGCCTTCCGAGATGGTGCATCCAACCCGTCGCCTCCAGCTGGCGCATCATGGCGTCGATGTACGGGAATCCGGTCATTCCCTGCTCCCAAGCGCTCACGAGCTCTTCTTCGTGCTCCCCCCACTCTATCGGTTTGCAGTTCGAGTTATCCACGTCATCGTCCCAGTTCTCTACGGACCTCGACAGGAGGTAGAACATCTCCCTGAACATCAGTTGCCCGATGAGGGACTGTGGGGGATTGGTGTGGTCTGACTCGAGGTTGGCCTTGTGACACTCCTCCCACACCTTCCTGACTGACAGGCATCCGGTGCTGAGGTACGGGGACAGACCGGTCGTCGAGGGCTCCAGGGGGTTGCCCACCTCGTTGGTGGACATGGTGGACGGCTTGCTGAACTCGTTGACGAAGTCGGGCCTGTCGCTGACCTTGCGCCTCAATCTGTCCAGTGCCTCGCTCTCCCCTCCTGGGAAGTACGGCTCACCAGTGCCCAGGTCATCGACTCTCTGGGAAATCTCCTCCTTAGTCACGACAAGGTCCGATAGCGACTCGCAACCCGTCAGGGAATCGAACTCCGCTGCTTGGAATTTTACCCCCTCTGCGGGTCCCAGTGGTGGGGGAACCAGATACCCGTCGGGGCCCTCTCCCAGATTCCGGCCCATGATGGCCCCGATGTCACTCGAGGACTTGGGGTCACGGAAGCCCGGTTTCGCTATCGCCTCCTCTATGTTGAGAATTGTGCCTACGGAGGGGAATACCTTCGTCCGGACGCCCATTTCCGAGACGGACGCCTCGATCTCCCCGATCTGCTCCCTGCTAGCGGGGTCGGCCCTGTAGTCGCACAGCAACCATCCCGTTGACCCCAGTTCCTCGGCAAGCAGAGGGATGGCCTCTTCGGGTCTCCCCTCAAGTACCAACAGTCTAGCGGAGTACTCCCTAATCAGCCTCTCGTCCAGGTCAGTCAGCGAGTCGTACAGGAACCTCATCCGATTGGGGCCAAACTGGACTTCCTCACCCATGCCGCGGTCAGTGTCCAACACGAAGACCGGGATCACGGAGCCAATCTCTTCCGAACCATGGGCCCAGTCAAGGAGGGGGTTGTCATGCACTCTCAGGGTGTTCCTAAGCCAGACGATCGCAGTGCTCATGGGACGAACTCGCTACCGAGTGCCGAAAGGCGATATTTGGACTTGTGTCATCGGAATCAGTCTGAATTACTATGTTCTAGACAGATTCGACCACACTTGCTCGAGCTTCCTCTCCAGTTCCTCCAGAGTACCGTTGTTGTCGATGACTATGTCCGCCATCTCCGCCGTGGCATCCAAGGCCTGCCCAGCCTCGTCCTTCGAGCTGGCCTCGGCCTCCTCCTGCTCGAGGAAGACCTCCTTGTCAATGGGGTCGCCTGCCCTTCCTCGCTGGTTCATCCTCTCCCAACGCGACTCTTGGTCTGCTCTCACCTCGATTAGGAAGAAGTCCCCCCTCTCCCTGAGGGCCTCCACCTCGGCTGGTGTCCTGATCGAGTCGACCACGGCGTCCTCCCCACTCAGGATCCCGAGGAGCATCTCCGCGAGGATACCTCCTCCACCCTGCCTCCTGAGATCTCGACCACCCTCGATCAGTGCCTCCCTGGTTGACTCTATTCCCTGCTCGGAGAGCCATGCCCGTATCGAGTCGGAGCATGATACGCTCCTGAGGCCCTTGGCCGAGAACCACTCTACGAAAGTGGATTTACCCGACGCGTTACGACCAGTCAGGCCCACAAGCATAGATTTCCCACCGGGGGAACGCCGATATTGATTGCGCCCGGAATCGGATGCCAAACGACGAAAGGGACTAACAATGGGAGTGTGGCGGGAGGTCTGATAGCATGGCGCGACGCAAGACCAAGAGCCCCAGCCCGCTCAAGAGGTGGTGGAGGTCACAAAGTGAGTACCACTACCAGGCATACACCTTCATGACGTTTTTCTGTCTAGCCGCGTCCCTTTACTCATTCATACTTCTCTTCTTCATGGACTACGCGAACGAGGCTTCGGAGACCATGATTACCCTGACATGGGTCGGCCTCATCGGTGGCGCAATAGCCCTGTTCTTCGTCGCTCCAGAGTTCTTCTACTTCTACGATAAGAAGCAGACCCTGAGCGAGATCCTGTCCCTTGACTCCCGAGCTGAGGTGATGAGGAGGACCAGGGAGGCGGAGATCGCTGCAGACCTGCTGGGGAAGGGCTTCCAGTCAAGCCTAAAGGGACACTACGAGAGCCTGGGGATCAAGGTTCCAAGGAAGTACGCTTCACTCACATCCTCAGATGTACAGCCCATAGGAAGTTCCGAGGAGGAATGAGGTGTCGGAGGAAGCCCCGGACTCAGACTCTGATAGTTCGGACACCCTGACAGTCAGTCCATTGGTCAGAGAAGGGTCGCTAGCACTAGGATTGGTTGTCCTCCTACTGGGTTCGATGTGGATTTCCACAGGCTCCTTTCCGCCGATGGTCGTCGTCGAGTCCGGGTCGATGATGCATGACGAAGACGGCTCAGTAGGAGCGATTGACCCTGGCGATCTGATTCTAGTCATGAATAAGAATAGGGTGGATGTCATTACTTTCGTCGAGGCTACCGAAGCCGGGAACGAGAACTTCGGACATGAGTCCCATGGGTCTCCCGGGGACGTCATCATCTTCAGCAAGAACGGTGGACTGGACACGCCGGTGATACACAGAGCCCTGCTCGAGGTCGTGCAGAACGGCTCTGGCTGGGATGTCCCAGGTACAACCCTTCGAAATGTCCAGACGGTCACCTGGACGCTGGATATCCCATGTTCCTCATTCCATGGGAACTACAACCTCAGAATAGAGGACTGGGAACCAAGTCACTCCGGCTTCCTGACATCCGGGGACAACAATGCCGATGGGTGCATGATCGACCAGTCCGGGGTTAGCTCCAACGGTCCAGCCTCAGGGATGAGGGACTCGAACAATGAACCGGTGGAGGCCGTGAAGGACGAATGGATCGTAGGCGTCGCCTCCTCTGAGGTACCTTGGATCGGCTCAATCAAGCTCATCACGTCAGGAAACTGGGAAGAGGTCACTCCGAGGTCCTGGTACTCGCTGACACTGCTGATACTCCTCATCCTCGGACTGCCAGTCGCTATAGAGCAGTTCCAGGAGCGGAACTCCCGCTTCGAAGAGGAAGAGTAGCAGGCCATTGACGCCTAGAGCGACAAATGACCAATTCGTTTAGTTTAAAATAGACCAAAAATTCGGAATAACATAAACTGGAGATGAACTTCGTGGGAGTAGGAATAGAACCGATTGGAGAAATGGTGCTTTTAGCAATGGAGAACGCCCCTGAGAAGACCGAGTCAGGTCTCCTCCTTCCAGAGGAGGCAAGGGACAAGATGAACGTAGGAATGGTAGAGGCCGTGGGCCCCGACGCGAAGAGCGTCGGAGTCGGCGACCGAGTCATATTCAGACAGTTCAGCGGTACGAAGATGGAGTGGATGGGCATGGACTACCTGCTGATCAACGAAGAAGACATCCAAGCCAAGGTAATGGGGTGAAGAAATGGGAGCAAAGAAGATAGTTTACGGAGAAGAAGCAAGAGAGAGACTGCTCGAAGGAATAGACACGGTCGCTAACGCGGTCAAGGTCACTCTGGGACCAGCAGCAAGGACAGTCGTCCTCGAGAAGTCGTGGGGAAGCCCATCGATCATCAACGACGGGGTAACGATAGCGAAGGACATCGAGTTGGGCGAGCCGTTCGCCAACATGGGTGCCAAGCTGATTCAGGAGGTTGCTAGCAAGACCCAGGACAACGCAGGTGACGGGACGTCCACTGCATCCATCCTGGCGCAGAGCCTATGTCACCACGGTCTACAGAACATGGAGTCCGGATCAAGCCCAGTCGAGCTGAAGGCAGGATTCGATCAGGCCATA
Source organism: uncultured Candidatus Poseidoniales archaeon (assembly GCA_902573015.1). Lineage (GTDB taxonomy): Archaea > Thermoplasmatota > Poseidoniia > Poseidoniales > Thalassarchaeaceae > UBA36. Next base: position 14,943 of record CACGIE010000017.1, read on the forward strand.
GCAGCAGTGGTCGACTCCCTCAAGGACAGGGCAGTACCCGTCGAGACCAGCGAGACCATCAAGCAGGTTGCCACAATCGCCTCAAACAACGACGAGGAGATCGGTTCGCTCATCGCTGAGGCAGTAGATGCAGTAGGCAGAGACGGAGTAATCACAGTCGAGGAAGCCAAGTCCATCGAGACGTCACTGAACGTGGTCGAGGGAATGGAGTTCAACAAGGGATACATGAGTCCCTACATGATCACTGACAGGGAGAAGAGAGAGGCAGTGCACGAGAGTCCGCTGATCCTACTAACTGACCACACGATCAACTCTGCACAGGACCTGCTGCCCTCTCTGGAGGCCAGCGTACAGCAGAAGAGGCCACTCCTGATAGTGGCCAAGGACATAGAGGGAGAGGCTCTTGCCACCCTGGTCCTGAACGTCGTGAGCAAGGTAGTCAAGGCCGTTGCCGTGAAGGCACCAGGATTCGGAGACGAGATAGGCGAGCAGCTCGAGGACATCGCAGTCCTGACCGGGGCCACGCCCCTGTTCAAGGATCAAGGAGCTGACCTGAAGGCTCAGGGACCATCCAGCCTGGGTAGTGCCGATCGAATCATCGTCGCCAAAAACAAGACCACTGTCGTAGGTGGCGGAGGAGACAAGAAGGCCACAGAGGAGAGAGCAGAACTCCTACGAGGGCAGGCAAAGCTCTCCACCAGCAAGTGGGACAGAGAGAAGATCGAGAAGAGGGTCGGAAAGCTGACCGGAGGCGTCGCAGTCCTGAAGATCGGAGCAGCCACGGAGACCGAGGTCAAGGAGACCAAGGCAAGAGTCGACGATGCACTGAACGCCACAAGGGCAGCCATGGCAGAGGGAGTTGTAGCCGGTGGAGGAGTCACCCTCCTCAGGGCCCGAGAGGTACTCAAGGACCTAGCAGCCTCCTCAGAGGGAGACCGTGCCATCGGAATCAATCTCGTCTACGACGCGCTTGCAGCCCCCACCAGGCAGATTTCAGCCAACGCAGGGGCCGATGGTGACGAAGTGATATCCAAGATACTGGAGAACGAAGACGAGAACTTCGGCTACAACGCCCGCTCAGGCGAGTACGTGAACATGGTCGAATCAGGAATCCTGGACCCCGCAAAGGTCACCAGGAACGCCCTGGAGTCGGCTGGCTCCATCGCAGGCCTTGTCCTGACAACAGAGACCCTGATCGCCGATGATCCTGAGCTGAAGGAAGCAGCCCCAGCAATGCCTGACATGGGCGGCGGAATGGGCGGAATGGGCGGAATGGGCTTCTAGGGAAACAGAGAAGACATTCACTGGAACATTCATTTCCAGAACCCTGCACGCTCAGTCGCCTCAATGACGACAAAGGGTGACCGAGCTACGGCGCTGACGTACCCTATGAGTACCGAGAGGCACCACTTGACACACGAGTTGAATACGTATTAGCGCCCGGGAGGCTCAATGGCCGCGTCTCGGACCGCTCTCTTGCTCTCCACCCTGCTCATCCTCTCTATGATGAGCAGCGGCTGCCTAGCGCTGTCCATCCAGCGTGAGATTATGGAGGGATGGAGGGATCCTCCCGAGCAGATCAACCAGGATGTTACAGTTGGCTGGACTGAGGTATTCGAGACTGGAACCGAGCTCGACTCGGTACTCTACCAGAACGAGACAACCATCGTCTTCGACGAGACAGTGTCCTCGCTCAGCATCAACTTCAGGGCCCAGTTCCCGTACTCCAGCACCCTAGAGGACCTGATCGGGAACGAGACCAACCAGGTCAGGTACGTGGAGGCCAAGCTCTGGGAGCCCGGTGCCCAGCAATCCGGAGGCAACCCATTCTGGGAGGTCAGGGCCACCCAGGACTTCCAGGCCCCCTACGACTGGCAGATAGACTTCATCGAGGGTACATGGATACTGGAGGTAGAGGCGAGAGGCTGGGGAATCACCACTCCTGTCGAGCAGTTGTCCTTCCACGACTCATTCGAACTGTATGCGACCATCACGAAGCCCTGCGTCCACTTCCCGAGCTCCCACGAGGTCTACGAGAACGGCGAGAAGGAGTGCACGTTCCTCTCAGAGCTCGAGGACTGAGATTCAGCACGCCAATCGCCGTGCGTAGCGCTTATCAACCAAAGGCAGGTGGCCGCGCTGCTGAGGAAACCGAATGACGGAAACCACAACACCACTCGTGTCGCCAGATGTCTACGAGAGGCACGCAGTACACATCGGTACAAACCAGAAGTCTGCGGACATGAAGCAGTTCCTGGACACCATGCACCAGGACAGCAGCGGCCTGCACATCATCGACGTCAACAAGACGGACGAGAGGATTCGCGTGGTCTCCAAGTTCCTCTCCCACTATGAGCCAAGCAGGATCCTGGTCGTCAGCGCTAGGCAGTACGGACAGAGGCCGGCACGGAAGTTCGCGCAGGCTATCGGCGCTAAGCAGATCGTCGGCCGATTCATCCCCGGAACCCTAACCAACCCACGACTGAGGACGTACATGGAGCCAGAGGTGATCATGGTGACCGACCCAGCAGCAGACTCCCAGGCCCTATCGGAGGCAGTCAAGTCCGGACTCCCAGTGGTCGCTATTTGCGATGCAAACAACAGACTGAGGAACGTCGACCTGGCACTTCCCGCTAACAACAAGGGTCGCAGATCGCTGGCTCTGGTCTACTGGCTACTAGCACGCGAGATGCTCAAGATCAAGGGGACTCTGAAGTCGGATTTGGAGTTCGAGCTCGCTGAGAACGTAGACGACTGGGAATCAACCTTCTGAGTTCGACGGACTCAAAGGCAATAATCGCCTCGCGCTCCCAATGGAAGACCAGTTCCCACCGCTTTTCCTAGCCCCTATGGCAGGCGTGACCGATCTGGCTTACAGGATTCTAGCCAGGGAATGCGGGGCGGACGTGACGGTGACTGAGTTCACCGCAGCATCCGGCCTGACCAGGAGGAACACATACTCCTGGCTCAAGGTGGAGAGCGACCCGAGGGAGTCCCCCTTCATCCCACAGATATTCGGAGGAATCATCGAAGAGATGGTCCAGACCGTGGAGATGCTTCAGGACCGTGCAGATGTGATTGACATCAACTTCGGGTGCCCTGCTCCCAAGGTATGCAAGAATGATGCCGGGGCAGCGCTTCTGAGGGACCCAGATCGGGTCGTGAGCATGGTCAGGGCCTGCATAGAAGTTGCCGACGTCCCCATCACGGTCAAGATGAGGCTGGGGACAGGAAGCGGGGAAAACACCGCTCTGGAGATTTGCGAGAGGCTGGAGGAGGAGGGCGTCGAAAGGGTCTGCGTCCATGGCAGGACCCTGAGGCAGAGATACTCGGGAGAGGCCGACTGGGACCAGATACGAGAGATATCCGAGACCGTGTCGATTCCAGTGATCGCCAATGGCGACGTCATCGACTCATCCACCGCATCCGAATGCCTCCAGGCAACCGGAGCCAGCGGACTAATGATCGGGAGAGGGGCAATCGGACGTCCGACCATCTTCTACGAGATCAAGCGAGACCTAGGGTGGATCACCGGCCCACCCCCATGGGGAGAAGGGGGAGATGCGATTGCCAGGCAATGGTGCTGGAACAGGTACCTTGAGCTGTGCGAGGACATTTATCGAGATAGTCGGAACAAGAACCTGAAGAGGCATGCAGTCTCATTCACCAAGGGCCTCCCGGGTGCCTCCGCGATGAGGGTCGATCTTCACGGGGAGGGGGATCAGAGAAAACTTGGAAGGATGGTCTCCGAGTATCTGGAGGGGTTGGCTTCACTAAATGAGGCCACAGCGGCCTAACCGGTCTTCTGGATGTTACTCGCCCTGCCCATCACCCTCATCGGTACAGCGTCCAACTGTACGATGAGGACCCTCGAGCTCCCATCCCCTCTGATCCAGAGGGGGGAGTCCCATTCGACCACCACTGAACTACTTTCCAATCCAGAGACCCTGCCTACTGTGAACTGAAGGTCGGAGGCCGCATGAACGACGTCCCCTACTGAGAGCTCCTTCCTCTGGAAGGGAGCCAACTCCAAGTCGAACGAGGATGACTCATGGCCGACAAGGGCACCATCTCCCGGAACGCAGATCATACAGCCCCTGTGCAGGGACTGCTCTCTCAGATTTCTGAGAGCCACCCCTACCCTGTCTCCGGAAAAAGCCACCTCCACGTCGTCATCCATCACCTGGAGGGACCTAACCACGCCCACATCGGAGGCTGGCAAAACCTCGACCTCGTCATGCTTGGACAGGCTTCCTGATTGGACGTAACCAATGGCCACAAGGCCCACTCCCTTGACGTTGAAGTGCTGGTCAACGGGGAGAATTAGGGATGAGGATGAGGCATCCGGGGCGGACTTCGACAACTCGTCTTGAACTCCAAACAGCCACTCCCTTGTCTCATGCTCGTCAATATCCCCCTCCATTATCTCCCATCCTGAGAGGCCCGCCTGGTCCAGCATCACCCTCACCTGTCCCGGGTCGATCCACTCTCCGTCTCTAGGAGCGATCACCACTCTGCCCGTAGATATCCCACTGCATCCAAGCGCTACCATCGCCTCTCCGACCGCAGCGTCCAACGCCCCGATCTCCAGCAATCCGGCCTTGGCAACATCGAGTACGCTGAGCAGCGGCCTGATGCTCTCTGGGTGCTTCAGTGGCCTGAGGAGGGACAAGACCCTGACCCCTCCATTCTTGCTCTCCTTGTGGACGTAGGAATCGATATCCCGGGAGTCTCCCTTCTTCCCAAGACTCCTCGCGAACTCATCCGAACCGATCAGAGCGACGTTGAGGACCGACATGCCTTCACCTATGTTGAGAGTCCGAACCTATCCATCATCTGGATCATCAGGAAGTAACCGGAGACCGTGCATGCTAGCCCAGCAGCCAGTGCGGGATAGAAGTCCCAGCTCCTGGACTCTATCAGCCAAGGCATGACGATGAACATCAGGAGGGAAGGAATCAGGAGCCAGACTATGTCCTTCGCGAAACCGGATATCTCCATCGCTGTCTGCCCCTCGTGGTGCATCATCATCATCGAGAGAACGGTCACAATGGGAATCGATGCCAGGACTGCGGCCATCAAAGTGCTCCTCTCGGAGACCTGAGCGATGGAGAAGATGATCAGGGCAGTCAGGACGATCTTCCCAGTTTCGAACGCCCATCCCATACTCTCCGCTCGGAATCCGACATTTAGACAATTCACTCAGGAAATGACATAGACACCAATACATATGCTACCCCCTGCTTCACGGTACATGGGAGACTACAGGAAGGGCGTCGACTACAGGGACGGAGGTGAAATCAAGATTGATGACCCCGGTAAACCCCTCTACCTGCTCGACTCCTGGATATCAGAGGCCAAGGAGAGAGGCCTCGTGGAGCCAAACGCGATGAGCATCTCGACAGTCAGCCCCTCTGGATCACCCAGGAGCAGGATGGTCCTCCTCAAAATGGTGGAGGGAGACGAGATTGGGTTTTTCACGAATCTGGAGAGTGACAAATCACTCGAAATCGCGGGTTGCGATTCCGTCGCAGTCACGATGTGGTGGCCCGAGATGGAGAGGCAGGTCAGGATGGAGGGCAACGCGTACCAGATGGAGAGATCGCAGGTCGAGGATTACCACAACAGCAGGTCCAGGAAGAGCAGGATCGGAGCATGGGCCTCCTCACAGAGTCGGGAGATGGACTCCAAGGACGACCTGAGAAAGAGGTTCGAGGAGTTCGAGTCGAAGTTCGAGGGGGGCGAGGTCCCTCTCCCACCGCACTGGGGAGGATTCAGAATCACGGTCACCCGGGTTGAGTACTGGTCGGGGAGGCCTAGCAGGCTTCACGAGAGAATAGTACTGGAGAGGCACGGCGAAGAATGGTCTCAGAGGAGACTCTACCCCTGACTGGGCTCCCTGACCATACTGATTCGCCAGGTTAACGCGATTACCAGCAGCACCCCCGCCGGAGTGCTCCATTCGGCAACCCTGTCCAAAGCTAGAACAACCACGAAGAAGCAGGCCTGCAGCGAAAGAAGGCCTAGGTAGATCAGAGGAGCCCCCCTCTTCCTGTAATCCATGAACTCGTAGATGAATACCCCTTCGATGAAGTTGGCGTAGATGGCAGCCCATGCAACGTAGGCTATCCCGAACACCGTTGGGAATGCTATGAAGACCCACTCGACTTGCATTCCGTTGATCAGGAGGGAGAATCCCATCAGAGCGACGTTTCCGTTGTGCATCACTATCTCGTACCAAGTGAAGAGACGCGAGACAGGGAGGCCCTTGGCCAGGTTATCCGGAACGATTTGGAAGGTTATGACACATGTGACCAGAATCGCGGACGCGAATGAAGTGGAGAAAAGGATGGGGGAGTATATCAGGATCCACTCTGGGACGGTACCACCCGAGGAATGGATCCAGGTGGCAGCACCCGAGACCGCGTAGCTGACACCGATCAACGCGAAGTGCCACATGGTGAACGCGGCCAGCCGGGTCGGTCCCACCACATCCCTCTGCCTCACCTCTCTTTCCTTGAAGTAAAGTGGGAAGTCCGAGCTGCCCTTGGGGTTCAGTGCCACCCAGCCTAGGGTGACGACTACCAGGATGCAACAGGCGAATCTGAAGGCCAATAGGGCTACATCAGGAATAACCTCTGATGTGGCGACCTGATCCTGCGTCTGGGATGCCTCCAGTGCCCCAGAGTTTGAGATGAAAAGAAGGGAGAACAGCAGGAAAAGCAGCGTCAGTATCGCAGTTTCGAGACCCTTGTCCCTGTCTCCGTAACCCATCGGATCCTCGAGCATGTTTCCCCCGACGGAATCCGATTTGAATATCCTTCTAGTAGGCGGTCTGGTTGGCTTCGTAGGCCTTCATCATGGCAGTCCTCGCCATGACGATGACGAGGACGGCGGAGGACAGCAGCACGACCCCCAGGATGGTCGAGGTCCTCATCAGCATCAGGCAGAACCCGGTGATTCCGCAGGCGTAGCTCACCATCTCGCAAATTGATGCCAGTCTGACTATAGAGTCAGGAACGATCAGCTTCGCAGACGAGTCGTACTCCCTGATCATCCTTGACAGGAGGATGTAGAGGCCTTGGAAGGGGATTGCAAGGCAGAATAGGCCCATCGCCAGTATCAGGACCCTGTCGTCAGGGTTGGCGCTGATCTCACTGCCCTTCCAGAACAGGTTGCTCAGCCCCACGGACAGGAGGCCGGTGTGAATCAGCGCGGACGTCGTGCTCGGTGAGGCAGGCTCCGAGGATTCTGGCACCACGGCCGAGTTCCCAATCGGGGCATTATTGAGAATTGCTGTGGAAAGGCCCGGTCAACTACTGGTTTTCGAGCAGCCTGCTGCGCATCGCCCTCTTCCAGACTGGAGGCACCAGGCATGGCCACCAGGAGGCGTAGTAGCCCCACCTAAGCTCAGGGGTCCCCTCGTACGGGCGGAGCTTCCAGAACGGCACGCTGGCACGCAGGTGGTGGTCGGAGTGGCGAGTCAGCTCCAGAAGGCTCCACCTGGACCAGCGGGCCTCGGTGTTCCATGAGTGCTCCTTTGCGAACCTCTCGTCCTCCGACCTCCTGAGGCCCCAGTGCCGGATGTAGTTCACGTACTCCAGGGTAAGGATGCTTATCCCGGAGAGGACCAGCCACCCCACGGCCACAGGGATGCCGTCGAACCACCCCATCCAACCTGGTACCAGGGCGATCGAAAGCAGAGTAGCGATTTGGAGCATCAGGCCGCGGTAAGTGGGGTTGCTGAGCCCCGTCCTCCCCCTCTTGTTGTGGACACTCGCCGATGACACGAACTGGCCCGGGATAGTGCTCAGCCAGAACGACCACAGGCCCTGGTCGGCCCTCGCGGATGCGGAGTCCTTGTCCGTACTTACCCACTTGTGGTGGACGTGGTTGTGCTCGTAGGTGAAGTGCGTGTAGTTGACCGAGAAGAGAAGGACCCGGGCGAGCCTCCATCCTGGACTACCCCTCTTCTTGTGCCCGAGCTCGTGTGCGGTCACTATGGCCGATGAGGCAGCGCTCAGTCCCGAGGAGAGCCCACCGACGACCAGCCACCAGGTCAGCCCCTCATTGGCAGCGAACCAGAAGAAGGTCCCCACTACCACGAGCTGCAGGATTCCATGAGCCCATAGCAGGACCTCGAACGGCGTCCCGGATTCCCTCGGTGGGCGGGCCACCTTCGACTCGCCCATCACGATGTCGAGGATTGGCCCGACCCCCCAGACGAAGACGACGCCCATTGCGACGAAGACCTGGTCCTCAAGGACGCCGAGGATGTTCCCCGAGATCGCTAGCAGCGGCGTGATTAGCCCAAGGAGGTGGAACGCCCAGGGCTCCGGCTTGAGCTCGACCTCACTCATACAAGTCCGCGTGTCGGGCCCTGGCCTTAGCGATTTTCGGTGCCACGACTGCCACGCAGTACGGATTCGAGGAGCCGTTCCTGGCGAAGTAGTCGTGGTGGTAGTCCTCCGCCAGCCAGAACTTCTCCAGTGGGACCACTTCCGTGACCACAGGGGCGTCGTAGTACTGAGAGATCTCCTCTATCGCCGCCTCGGCATCCTGCTTCTGACCCTCGTCCGCGTATAGGACGATGCTGCGGTAATGGGGACCGATGTCATTTCCCTGGCGATTCAGTTGTGTGGGGTCGAACAGCGTGTGGAAAACCCTCAGAAGCGTCATCCTGGGGATTATTTTGGGGTCGAAGGTGACTCTAACGACCTCTGCGTGACCTGTCTTCTTCCCGCATACCTGCTCGTAAGTGGGATTGTCTACATGGCCGCCGCTGTAACCGGGGACGACCTCGTGAACCCCCTTGAGGCCTAGCAGGCCACCCTCTGTGCACCAGAAGCAACCCCCGCCAAGAACCAATTGCTCCATCGTCTACCTCCTGTAGTTGGGAGCCTCTCTGGTGATCTCCACATCGTGGACGTGGCTCTCGGAGAGTCCTGCGTTGGTGATGCGGACGAACTTGCACTCGCTCTTCATCTCACCAACTGTTGAGTTTCCTGTGTATCCCATCGAGCTCCTCAGGCCTCCCATCAATTGGTAGAGGACCTGGTCGACCGGGCCCCTGGACGGGACCCTCCCCTCGATTCCCTCAGGTACGTACTTCCTCGTGTCTCCCTGCGAGGACTGGAAGTACCTGTCAGATGAGCCCTTGCTCATAGCACCGAGCGAACCCATCCCCCTGTACTGCTTGTAGGCCCTGCCTTGGTAGAGTATTGTCTCCCCAGGGGACTCGTCCGTTCCGGCTAGGAGCGATCCGACCATCACGCAGTCAGCTCCAGATGCGATTGCCTTGGCTATGTCCCCGCTGTACTTTATTCCCCCATCCGCGATTACGGGGACGCCTCTCTGCGCACATTCCTCCACAGCGCTCATCACTGCGGTGAACTGGGGGACTCCGACTCCCGTCACTATCCTGGTAGTGCATATCGAGCCCGGGCCGATTCCTACTTTTACTGCGTTGGCCCCACTGTCTATCAGAGCACCGGCTGCTTCTGGAGTCCCTACGTTACCCGCGATAATCTGAGCATCGGGACCGGCCTGTTCCCTGATAGTACTAACAGTATCCAGAACCCCGTGAGAGTGGCCGTGCGCGGTGTCAACAGCGACTGCGTCGGCCCCGGCCTCGAACATTGCCAATGCCCTCAGTATCCCCTTCTCACCGGTCCCCGTGGCCGCAACTACGCGGAGCCTCCCCATGTCGTCCTTGCAGGACAATGGGTTGTCCCTGGATCTGTTGATGTCTCTGACGGTGATTAGACCGGAGAAACCCCCTCCCTCGTTCACCACAACCAGCTTCTCTATCCTGTGCTGGTGGAGTAGCCTCTTGGCTTCCTCAATGTCGACGTGCTCTGGGACCGTGATCAGGTCGGTAGTCATCACCTCCGAGACCTCGGTATTGGGATCCTCGACGAACCTGATGTCCCTGTTGGTTACCATTCCCACGATACTCCCATCCCCGTTGATAACTGGGAAACCGGAGAAACCGTACTGGTCCTTCAGAGAGCGCAACTCTCCTACGGTCATCTTGGGATCTACAGTGACAGGCTCCAGGACAAGCCCAGACTCGAATCTCTTGACCTTGTCAACCTCCACAGCCTGCTCTTCTATCGGCATGTTCCTGTGTATCACGCCTATGCCTCCGCTCTGGGCCATGGCTATCGCCATCTCGGCTTCTGTGACTGTGTCCATGGCAGCTGATACTATCGGCGCGTTGAGAGATATCCCGGTGGTCAGTCTAGTGGACAAATCTACCTCTGCAGGAAGTACTGCTGACTCCGCTGGAAGAAGGAGAACGTCATCATAACTGAGTGCGGTCTCAATCAGCGCCATTGGGGACACCCGTGGCGCCCTGTACTTCAACGATTGCTTACTTCCTATTCGCGAATCCTGTCAATTTTGTTGACTGATTGAATGGGTGTCGGAATAAGAGCCACTCAATCTGGGCTGGTTGATTGGGGTGTGACTCATTCATCTTGAACGCCATATCTTCGATGTCTTAGCCTTGCGATAAGGTCTGTCTTTTTTCCAGTTACAGCAAGACCTCTGCTTCTGAGAATTTCTCGAATTTGAGGGACTGTTAGAACTTCATAATCAGTGTCATCATCCATGGTCAAATGTGTCATCACATCAATAAAGTCAGCTAGAATATTGTCATTGTTTGGGAGACGTACTCTGCACATAGGCTCATCTATGATCGAACTAACTCTATTTCTGAAGTTAGTTTGCCTGGCGAGTCTCGCTGCCTCAAGTCCGATATTATCACTTTCTTGAGGCGGCCTAAACATCGGTTCCAAAAGTTCGGACATCGCGCGTTCAACTGCTCTAGCACTCGTCTCATCAGAAATTATGTCAGATTGAAAATAGCAATCAATGTGAGTCACTTGATCGCGCAGTGCCATAGCAGTATTTCTGTAGTTCGCAGTAAATGCCGTTCTAGTATGCTCACAGAAATATTGCTGCAGCGTCTGTCTAACATCGCCACTGTAGCCCACTACAGATACCCGTTCCACGGTATCAGTACCCGTTCCCGAGACATAAGGTTCTAATCTCCTACGCAAAACATAGACCCCCAGCTCTCTAGGGACTCGATGAAATAAGCTTGGATGATACACATTTGATGGGTCTGACAGAAGGCGCATTAAGTTAGGCATTACAACCTAGATTTCCAAATGAAGCAGTATTGCGGTCTAGGAATCAGTCCCTAATGCCCCTCTCTCTTACATGCGGTATCGAATAGCAGTTCTTCTGAATTCCTATGCACTAAGCTTCCTCTTTGGCGGTAGAGGTCCCATCGCCCTTCTTTGTGACAGAGATCCGAGAGGAGATTCGTTGCTTGAGTGCCTCTACGTGACTGATGATTCCAATGACGCGATCGTTTCCACCGACATCGTCGATTATGGACATCACGTCTTCCAACGTCTCCTGATCCAGAGTTCCGAAGCCCTCGTCTATGAACAGGGTCCCGAGTCGGATCCCCCCCGCTTCCTCGGAAACTACGTCTGACATTCCCAAGGCCAATGCCAATGAGATGTAGAATGACTCCCCTCCTGAAAGCGAGTTCGTCGGGCGAGCCTTCAGGCTGTCCGAGAGGGCATCGATCACCCCGATGTTCAAGCCTGTCTTCTTTTCGTCCGCCTGGGTCATTTCAAGGGAATAGCGTCCGGAGCCAATATCTGCGAGGCGCGTATTGGCGTTTGCCAGCGCTGCCTCGAACCAGCGACGGAGGATCCAGGCGATGATGTCCATCTGCATCTTTCCGCCCATTTTTCCTCTGAGGTGTTTATCCACCCATTGTAGTTCGGCCGTTTCTGCAGCGAATTGCGCATATGTGTCAATTGACGTCCAAAGGTCTGAGGCCGAAATCTCCAAATCAGAATGGCGTGTTTTCTTAAGCTCGTGTGAAGTTTCGTCCCCTCTCAGAGCTGTTTTTGTCTGCTCTAGAGTTAGAAGGTCCTGATTGATGTCGACCTCTTTCTTGCCTTCGGCATCAACTACTTCTTGTTTCTGCAGACCAGCCGTATTGAGAGTTCGACGTTCCTTGAATCCATCGATGGCAACGGAAAATTTTGTCTTCTCTTCAGCCTCCAGAATATGGGATTCGAGTTTATCCATTGTGTCTAGGCCGGGCGCTTTTTCTGTTTCGTCCCACTTCTTTTGGGCGGCACTTTGGGTTTCGACGAGTGTTTTGCCAGCAAGTTTGAGCTCGTGCAAATCCCGACTGGCATCTGCTTCTTCCTCGAGTTCGGACTCATTTGGGAGTTCGTCTTCCTCAGTCAGATTGATGATGGCTCTCTTCTCATTGATCGACTTGGCGAGTCTGTCTTTCTCGGTTTTAGCCCTCTCATCGTTCTGCCTGGCCTCATCAACCGCCTCCTGGGCCACTGCCAATTCGGAGTCTTCGCCCTCTTCCTCATCCGATGGGGATGGGTGTTCAGTACTGCCGCAAACCAAACATTTCTCCCCTACTTTTAGCGATTCTCGGGCGATTTCCGAGGCCCAAACTTTGTGCTGTTCGTATTGGAGCTCTCCATAATGGGCATGAGCTTCTGCCAAGTCTTTCTTCAGTCCAACTAGGGATTCTGTGATCGCGTTCTTTTTCTTCTGCTCCTCATTGATCTCTCTTACGATTCTGGCAGTGTTTGAGACTTGTTCAGAGTGTTCTTTTATCTGGTCAATCGATTTCTCCTTCAGGTCGGGGTCGATTGCGGTGTCGGCAACATGTTTGGTGGTTTCTGCCTCGTTCCGCTGCACGGCCTCCCTTGCTGACTCCAGGGAAGATAGGATGCCCTTGAGCTTCTCCGCTTCGTGGTTTCTTCCAAAGGCTTCTTCCATCTGTTTGATTGTCTTCTCGGATTCATCTAGCTCCTCCTTCGCCTCGATGAAGTCCGGGTCTGCGAGATTATCCAGTCTCGCGAAGTCCTCGTGGTAGCCCAGTGACTCGTTCTTGATCAGGGTGTGTCGGCACACTGTCCTGGTGTCGAGGCTGGGGAGCAGCTCGAGGGTCTGCTCCAGCTTGTGGAAGGCCCCCTGGTCGAACTTCGGCTTGCATATCCTGTCGAATATCTCCTTGTTGGGAGCATCAACGCTGACGTACAGCTGGGTCGGGAGCGGGTCTAGGTTCTCTATCACCTTGGGGAGGCTGCCGTTAGTGACCAGGAAAGTGCTGGTGCCGTGCTGGTGGCAGATGTCGAGGAACTCGCCGAGCCTCGAGTATAGAGTCGGCTCCCCGTTCAGGGAGATAGCGACGTGCTTCGGGTTCTGGGCCTCCAGCCACTTCTCCCGATCGGCCTTCGGGTTACCTCCGTAACCGGTCAGGAGCCTCCTGTGCCCGCGCACGGACTCCAGGTAGAGTTCGTACGGGTCGTCATCGATCTTGTTGAGCGTGTCTGAGTGAGGCTCCCTCCAGCAGTAGGTGCAACCCAGGTTGCAGGTGTCCACGTTGGGTGCCATCTGCATGCATCCATGGCTCTCGATGCCGTAGAAAGTGCCCTTGTAGCACGAGCGGTCCGCGATCAGCGACTGCTTCGTCCAGTGGCAGACCTTGACGCCACCGTGCTCGCCGACTAGCTGGTACCTCTGCTTCGATAGCCTGCTGGCTATGGCAGGGTCGATCTTCGTTACCGGGCTCTGGACCATGTGCTACAGG
>CACGIE010000018.1 GCA_902573015.1 uncultured Candidatus Poseidoniales archaeon
GAGTCAGGGCTCCTTCCGGACTGGATGATCGCCTCTATCGACGGCATGGAGGACATGGTCAGGAAGTCTCCGTCGGGCAGCTCCTCCGGGATTATGCTGGTCGGCCAATCGCACCTACTCGCTGCCTTCGAGGGCATGGCGACGTGAACGAGGTCGCACCCGCTCCGGGCCGCTGCCATCCCCGACAGTATGGGGGCGCCGTGGTACGGGCCCCCTCCGATCACCAGAAGCCTGCCCCGGTCGCCCTTCCTCGCTCCTGGCTCCAGCGAGGGGTAGCGCTGTGAGTCTCCGGGACCGCAGTCCTGGATCTCGGGCGGCCATGGCAGATCCGATACGAGTATCTCGCCGCAGTCCTCCTGGCTCATCCCCGACTTCGTGGAGTGGAATGTGAGCGTCCTGGACGCTCGGAGGCAGTCGGGCCCCCCTAGCCCGGTTGGGATGTCGCATGCCAGAACGGGCGCGCCCAGTGACCTGGCCCAATCGGCAATCTCGGAGATCGGCCCCCTTAAGGATGAGCCCGGGCCCTCTCCGCCCGCCCCGAGGAGGCAGTCTACAACCAGGGCCCAGTCGCCATCTGGCCTGGAGGGCCATACGTGGACCCCCGGGGACTCCTCGGCGATCGACCTGGCGTGCGATGACGGGTCCGTGTTGGATTTGGGGCGGCTCGCCACGACCGCGGACCTCCCTGACAAGGACTCGGAGCATGCTGCGACGAACCCGTCGCCGCCGTTGTTGCCCGGTCCGCACAGGAACAGGACCCTTCCGGTGGTCATCGCGGAGGCCTCCCTCGCGAGGCTCTCCCCCGCCGCCCTCATCAGGTCGATCTCTTCGACGCCCAGGCTGACCGCGTTGCCGTCGAAGACGGAAACCTCGTCCCAGTGCATCGTCCAGCGGGAGTGCGCTTCCATGGGCACCAACGCACCTAGGCGACTTCCGCGTCCACCGGCTGGCTACCAGAGGTGATCTCGTAATCGTAGCCTGCGTCCCTCCAGCCGTCTGGGGGCTCCTCCCCGACGATCACCACGAACTGGTCGTCCCCGCCGGGGAGCATGTCTATCGGGACGTCGGCCCCCTCGGGGACGTTCCTGAAGACGGGTCGGGTGATCAGCAGCCTGTTGAATCCTATGAACAGGGATGCGGTGACGCCCCAGAACAGCAGGATGATGGTTATCCCGTTCGGGTTGGATGGGTTCCATGGGTCATCGACGTTCGCTAGGAGGTCCACGAAGTATGACAGCATCAGCACGCTGAACATGATCGGGAATCCCAGATACATGATGATGTCCCACCACCTGCCTATCCACCAGTCGTTGTCCCCGGTGTTGATGAAGTCGTCACGGAAGGCGGAGACCCCGTGGTCCAGGTAGTCGCGGAAGCTGAATCCCTCGACCCCGTTGTCGATCTTCCATGCCTTGTATCTGGACCACCCGTAGTTCCAGATGGTGTATGCCATGAATAGGCCGCTGAACATCAGACCGTAGCCCCAGATGTGGTCCTGGACCTCTAGGAACTGCGGGAAGCGGACCCCCGTGGTCGGGTCCATCTTGATCCAGAGCGCGGCGCTGGGGAGGCCGAAGAGGAAGATGGCCAGTCCAGTTAGGGCTACCGACTTGGATCGGTCGTACCCGTGGTCAACGAAGTTCCTCACGCAGAGTTCGACGGTCGATATCATCGACGTCAGGGCAGCGAAGGAGAGGGCCAGGAAGAATACTGCGACCATTATGAGTTGCACCACCGGTCCGCCTGGTGCCTGTGCGAACACCTCCGGGAGGACGAGGAATGTGATGGCGGAGCTCCCCCCGCTAACCGCTCCGAGTGGGTCTTCCGAGACCGAGAACACTGCCATCATGACCGTCAGTCCTGCGATGATACTGATGCTGTTGTTAGCCAGGCACATGGTCGCTGCGTTGAGCGTGGTGTCCTCGTCCTTCCTCATATACACGGAGTATGTGATGGCCATCCCCATACCAGCGGAGCACGACCAAGCAGATTGGGACAGGCCGTTTATCCAGGTCTCCGGCTGCACCAGGTACTCGGGTTGAATGCTGAACATGTAGATGAATCCGTCCAAGGACCCGTCCTTGACGTCCATCACGAACGATAGGAACAGCGCTGTGAACAGCAGTACGAAGAGCGAGGTCATCAGCGTGACGTTCGCCTTCTCGATCGCCTTGGCCCCTCCCCAGATGGCTGCTAGGGTAATCAGCACGGTGATCCACTGGAAGAATATGACCTGCATCGGGTTCTCCAGGAACGTGTTCCAGACCTCTATGGTGTCCACCCCCTGGGAGAGTCCCCCTCGCAAGGCAATCTGGAAGTAGTTCAGGCACCAGCCGGTCACTACGGCATAGTAGAATCCTATTGCGACGTTTATCCATGCTGTCCACAGCCCCATCCATGCGAATCTCCTCCCTGCGAAGATCCGGAACGTCCCCACGGTCCCCACCCTGCTGCGCTTCCCGAGGGCGAACTCAGCGATGATTAGGGGTACTGACCACAGGAACAGGAATATCAGCCATGGGATCAGGAAAGATCCTCCCCCATTCGCACCTACCATCCTCGGGAATCTCCAGATGTTCCCGGTCCCGATCGCTGCGCCTATCGTGGCGAATATGAGTCCGAGCCTACCGCTGAACTGGTCGCTCGAAGTCTCCGTTTCAGAGCCCATGGTAGGCCTCACTTCCCCTTCTCAAGTATCGTTATGGGTTCGGGTTGGACCTCTTCCGGCATCCCTAGAATCCTGTCGTCCTCTGAGAACATCTCCCTCAGGGTGAATCCGAGTCCCCCCCATACCATGGTGGCGATTACCAGGAACATCAGGATACTGAGTATCGCATCCCCGAAGTCGGCCCTGTAGGGTATGGAAAGCTGGTAGTAGTTACCCCCCCTCCTCTGTAGTAGGGTAAGTGAAAGGGAAGGCTCCGTTGGTAGTCCCCAGCATTGCCTTGTACTGCAGTTTGCCCACCGAGGTATCTGGAAGTGGGACCTTCGCCTCAATTAGTGTCCCATTACTGCCATCTGTCAAAGAGCACGGATTCTGCCCTTCAACATCCATGAAGGGTGTCATTGACCAAGGAACGTTCGTCCACTCGGTCGGTCCGAAGTCGTCCTGCTGCCTTGTCGGTTCGACGAATCTCCACATTAGGTGGGTTAGATTGGCGTTAGTGGTGTAGGGAAATGTATTCTCGAGGCACATTCCTATGGGGATATCGCCCTTAGAAGGTATTGATACTTCTTCGGGGGTGTCCAACCTCTGGTTCGATGTTGTGTTCTCGATTCCAACTATCGCCCTGTACCTGGGATCGTCAGAGATTTCGATGATGTAGAAGGGAATGCCCAGATTCCTGTTAGCAATGTGGGCTATGTCATCGGGTTGCTCATGGAATGTGTTTCCAATCTCAATTGTGTAACAGTAGGACTGGTGGACGCCATAGTGCCAATCGCAGAAATCACCCTGTGTTGCATAGAGGTCTGATGATTGCATGGGCGCGTAGTCAGTCATTTCCCCCATCACGTTCCCGTGGTAGGTGAGATACTCGTCGTCTACGGTGACGCAATTGTTGCAGTGGCCCCAGGGCCAGAGGACGAGTTCGGAATATGAGTGCCAGGATAATGTAGTCTTGAAATCGGATGCTCCATCGCCATCGTCATCGTTCATTTCAGTCAGGTCCTGTATGAACTTGGTCTCAGGCTCGCTATTACCGCCTATCCAATCCTCATCCACAAGGCCGTCACCATCGTCATCGATTCCATCGACATGATCCTCGTTTATTCTTCCATCTCCGTCGTTATCGACCGTATCAATGGGACCTGGGTAGGTTTGCACGAGGTCTGGATCTCCGAAGGTGCATATGCCCGGGACTGGCGTTACTCCGATTAGTAGCCCCCATTCGAACTGGTAGTTCCTGTTTAGGTCAACTCCATCGCATCCTTCGTTCACTTCTTCGTCGGTGTCCGGGATGGGGGTGACTCCGGTGATGGTGTTGTCCCTGAGATTCTTCCTCCATCCTGGGGACCCTGAGTCACAACCGTCGTATGCCTGCTCGCCACAGAACTCCTCTCTGTCGTACCTCACTCCATCCACGTTGAGCATCGGGATCAGGTATATTTCACGAGTATTCACCATGTCCGTGATAAACTGCTCGCTGAAATCCTCGTCGACGCCGAGGTCACCTGGTCCGCATGGATTGCCGTCTCCGTTGCTGTCTTGGAATGACGAGTTCAGGCCTAAGCAGTCTCCGTCGTTGTCAATTCCGTCCCAGCCATCCTCATCGATGAGTCCGTCACCGTCATTATCTATGCCGGCTTTGCCGTAGTAGTGTACCACTGTCTCCAGAAAGAGCATTGGAACTTCGTAGGACATCCACTCCCTGGAGTGATGTGCCCCTACCAGCATCACATCCGGTCTATCTGGGTAATTTCCGTAATCATCGTTGAACTCGTTGTAGTCCCCCCCCTGCACATTCTCAGTTATCTTGACCCAAGGGCTGGGATGTCTGTAGTGCCACCCCTTGTAATCGTCGAGGGTCATTTGGTTCCCTCTGGTATTAGTCCCACCGAGAAGGCCCTCGTGAAACGAGAGGATGCTCGGATTCCTGTCAGCTAGTGTTTGCATCCTAGTTTTCATGGAGAAGTAATCGTAGTACTCAGAAAACTGGGCCTTTTCGTCGCCCGCCCATGGGTAAACATGGTTCATGTACTCGTCGGACCATATGTCCTCTGGAGCATAACCGTTACCGCTCTCTTGAGCGGTTGCGACGGGTGCCATAGCGACTGGAGAAATCATGCTCAAGAGGAATGGGAGGAGCATTGCTGTAACCGGAGCACCTGGATTACTCTTGGCATTTCCTTCAGATTTCCCTAGGCGGTTCCTAGACATGCTATTTTCTGCGGGGGAACCCTCCGTATTGAATCGTACGGAGTCCGGTCCGTAGGACCGAGATGTCTTTTTGGGGGGTACCCCTTCCGAAAAATCATGACAATTGGGGATGATATAGCTGGCCAACTCGCCGGGGAAGAGGTGATTTACGACTTTTCCACCTTGGGATTAGGGTTCCTGATTCTACTGATCGGAGTTTCGATTTCAGCGGGTTTGGTATCTAGGAGAATTCTGTTTCCGAGGATAATGGATCTGTTCTCGAAGACCGAGAGGATTGACGGAAGGACGCTTTTCGCACCTAGGTCCTTGGGATGGATGATTGGGCTTCTGGTAATGTGGCAATCGTTAGACTGGTTGTTGGAGAACGTTTCAGCGTCCGAAGGGGATTTCATTTGGAACAACGGTGTAATGGAAACCGTAAGTGAGATTTCCAGGGCGGGTTTCGTCATCCTGATGCTAGTCGCTGCATACAGGCTAGTGGACTATCTTGACGCATTCATCGTAGTCGAAGGGGACAACATGGCGGCTAGGAGATCTCTGGCTAGCGTCGCCGAGGCAATAGGACGACTTGCCGTGGTGATAGTGGGTGCTTTCGTCATGGCAGGTCTAATTGGACTGAACCTGAATGGGATGATCGCAGGCCTGGGAATCACTGGTCTTGCATTGGCCTTAGCCGCAAAGGATTCTGTGGCCAACATATTCGGAGCGATTTCCATAATCATAGATCAGCCCTTCAATGTCGGAGACTGGATCATCGTCGAGGATGTGGAGGGAGAAGTGATTAGCATTGGCCTGAGGACTACCATGATCAGAACTGGGAACGATACCATCGTCACAATGCCTAACTCCAACATCACTAACTCACCTGTCGAGAACTTCACAATGAGGAGGTTCAGAAGAATCAGGCCATCCTTCGAATTCGAGGAGGATAGCGACGAGGGAGCTCTCAAGAAGTTCTGCGATTCACTGTGCGAGAGGGTTCTCGCGGATCCCCGAGCCACGAAGAACGAGGACTCTTGGGTGAAGATAACCAACAGCTTGCCTCCCAAGATGACGGTGTCCTGCAACTTCTACTGCCAGTCTAGCGCCAAAGTCCAGAGAGAGTTCACAGAGGACATCCTGCTGATGGGACGTTCAATTGGAATAGAGTGCAAACTGACGTTCCATGAGCCCAGAAGAAGGACATAGTCAGGGGTTGGCTGCATGAGCAATCTGATTCTAATCAGGCATGGTCAGTCAGTGTGGAATGCCGCCAATCGATTCACCGGATGGACTGACGTGGAGTTATCCGAGGTTGGAGTCTCAGAGGCCGAGGAAGCGGGTCGAAGTCTGAGTTCACATAGGATTGACGTAGTTCACACCAGCGATTTGATCAGAGCGCAGAGGACTGCTGAGATCATCATGAGTCTGAATGAGTCTTCTGAGGGATACTCGACCAAGTACGACTGGAGGCTCAACGAAAGGAACTACGGTTCACTGCAGGGGCTGAACAAGGCCGAGACGGCAGAGAAGTTCGGAGCAGAGCAAGTCCACATTTGGAGGAGGTCGTTCGATGTGGCCCCTCCCGATGGGGAGAGCTTGGAGATGACTGCCGAGAGGACCATTCCTTACTTCGAAGAGGAGATTCTGCCGGACCTACAAGCCGGGAAGGGCGTCCTTGTCTCGGCTCATGGCAACTCACTCAGATCCATTGTGATGCACATCGAGGGCATTTCGCCCGAGGACATAGTGTCCTTGGAAATACAGACGGGTTCTCCTATGTTCTACGAGTTCGAGGGCGGAGAGATCAGTAGAACCGGTTGAATGGTATCTCTGGCGCAGGGGACAGGCTCCGGTAGAACTTCAACAGACCAAAGCTCAATGCTATGCTTGCAATCGGGATGGGGAGCTCCCCTCCAGATGGGGGGAACGAGCTGATCAGAGAGAAGACCCCTATGGATCCCGCCATCATTGAAAGTGCTCCGAACGTCCTGTTGTTGAACATCCTCTTCTGGTACCTTGGAACGTAACCAATCAGGTTGGTGGCTGGCTGGGGGGCTCCTGACTGGTGTGAGACGGCCTCTATCACATCGAGGAGGCACTGCTCGTACTCCCATATCGCTAGACCTCCCCTGTGAGAGTATAGCACCCAGTCAGACGACCAGTTTTCGGGTGCGCTGCTCCTCCATCCCTCTATCAGAGATGACCTCATCTCCACGATGTCGAGGTCTGACTCTGTTTCGTAGAACGCCCTCGAGAGGTCGTGAGCCACTGAGGCTAGGTCCCTGATGGCGGGGAACTCGCATTTAGCCGGAAAAAGTGCGGAGTGTAGTCTCGATCTGCCGATCCTTATCCTACCCCCGTGGAAGTCTGCCAGACCCACGTCACCTAGTCCTAGCATACACTCCGAGTCTCTAGAGTGAGGGACCCTCCAGACCGAATGTGAGCGTAGAAGCTCTTCGATGCCCGCGACCCTCTTGTTCCACCGGTTAGGATCTGGGGGGGTAGTCCTGGCTGACTCGACATGCTTGTGGTATCGCCCTAGGGAAGTTCCGCATTCCCTGAGAGTCTCCTTCGCAGTGTCTCGGTCTCCATCGATTAGAGCCCTCACAAGTACATCTCTGGAGCTATCGGCTACAGTGCTCTCCTCCCAAACCAGTATGAAATCCCCCCCCTCCCAGGAGTATCCCCCACAGGGAGAATCGCATACTCCGGAAGAAGCGTCTATCCTTCGCCTGAGCAGACCGTCCGACCCCCAGGGCAGGAACTCCGCAATCCAATTCGAGTCGCCGATTAGTCTCGCAATCGGGCCTCTGTCGTTCTCTGATAGCGAGACTGAGGACAGCGATGATGGATCTGGAACCTTGCCCCATGATGTCAAGTCGGAGATTACATCCTCCCACACAGAGATGCTGTCGATTGATATCGGCTCTACCAACTTGCACGTCATTCCGATTCCGGCAAAGGAGCGAGACTCGAAACACGATGGGGTTTCTGAGTCGTCGGTGACTTCTTTCATGGCCGCAGGCCTCCATTTCCCCTCCCAGACAGACATGCTCCTCAAACCTAGGAAAGGGTCCAAGGCTTCATTGAATCGGTCTCCGAAGCCTTGAATCACACAGCCTCGAGCGAGCCCCGTGGAGAAGCAGGTTTCTGACCTACCCCTTGCCGTCGATATGGATGGTACGCTCATTCTTACCGACATGAGTTGGGTCAGCATCAAGAGGGTCCTACTGAGACGACCATGGATAATTCCTGGAATGTTAGTAAAGGAACTAAGCGGAAGGAGGGCACAGTGGAAAAGGGACCTAGCTGAGAGGTTGGTCTTCGACCCATCTGAACTTGAATACCACAGGGAGTTCCTAGACTGGCTAACTGGTCAGCAGGCCAAGGGCAGGACACTGGTCCTGGCTACAGCATCGGATAGGATCATTGCAGAGCAAGTTGCTGGTCATGTCGGATTGTTCTCGGATGTGATGGCATCCGACTCTTCGTTCAATCTCCGAGGTGAGAAGAAGGGGGAGGCGCTCGCTTCCAGGTTCGGTGAGAAGGGTTTCTCTTACGCTGGAAACAGTAAGCACGATATCCCAGTATGGAATCACGCTGGAGAGGTGATTGTGGTGAATCCAGAAAGGGGTTTGCTGGACAAGGTGGGGGATTCCGCAGACATCATTTTCGAATAGGTCAGTACTGGTTAGTAGTCATAACGTTGGTACTGTCCGGGCACAATAATGGGAAGGGGGAGGAAGAGGGCAGGTCGATTAATCGACAACTTAGCCAAGAGGCTCCTCAGATTCCGTGTTATATCTTTTCCAGCGAGAGTAGTTTCCAACTCATGGCTAGCTTGGAGTTTCGTGTCCAGATTAGATAGAGTTCGGGTCAAGAGGCAAAGGGACAGAATCTCGAGAGGGGAGCTTCCGAAGCATGTCTCCATCATCATGGATGGGAATCGAAGATTCGCTTTGAGTCTCAGTATCGGGACCGAAATAGGGCACGTCCACGGCAAGGAGAAGCTGAAGGAAGTGATGGATTGGATAATGGATTTAGGGATTCCATACCTGACGGTGTACGCGCTTTCTACAGAAAATCTCTCTAGCAGAGAGACGGATGAGTTGGAGGCACTTTTCGACCTATATGTCGCAGGCCTGAATGAGATCTCCGAAGATGAGAGGATTCATTCCAAAGGAGTCAGAGTTAGAGTTGTAGGGAGGAAGGAAGAGCTCCCTGAGAGAGTGAATGAGGCAATAAGAAATGCAGAGGAGAGGACTAGTGGTTACTCCAATTTCACCTTCACGGTTTGCCTGGCATATGGTGGGAGGGAGGAGATAGTCGATGCAGTGAAGGATATTGCTTCGGACCACGCGACCGGCGAATTATCATTGGATCAGATTGACACAAATGAGATCTCTAGTCGTCTCTATGATGCAGAAATACCCGACCCTGATCTGGTCATCCGAACAAGCGGCGAAGAAAGGGTCTCTAACTTCCTGCTTTGGCAGATTGCTTACTCTGAGCTCTACTTCACCGACGTTCACTGGCCTTCGTTCTCCAAGGCGGTTCTGTATGAGGCAATAGAGACCTACCAGATGAGGAGGAGAAGGTTTGGTGGATGAAGGACCCTACAGGAATCCATCGCTAGCAGTGGATGCCCTCGCTCTAAGAGACGGACCTCGCGGATCTCAGGTTCTTCTCATCACAAGGAGATTCCCGCCCTGGGAAGGCAGGCTGGCATTCCCGGGTGGGTTCGTGGAAATGGGTGAAGATCCAGAAAATGCGGTTCTTCGAGAGTTGATAGAAGAGACTGGGGTAGAGGGAAGCAATCCTGAGTTGTTCGCTGTGAGAGGGAGTCCGAATAGAGATCCCAGAAAGCATATCGTCTCCATTTTCTATCTGGTTAGAGTAGATTCGGATGCCATTCCTGAGGCTGGAGATGATGCTAGTCATGCTGAATGGATAGATCTAAACATCCTGGAAGCTGAACAGGTGGCTGGAGACCATTTCTCAATCATTGAGGAACTTCGCAAGTAAGCCTATACACGGCACCCCGTGGGGCTAACATGAGTAGGAAATTGAAGATAGATACAGGAGAGCCGAAATTAGGCCCATACACACCTGGAATAAATGTCAAAGACCACATCTGGCTTTCAGGGCAGATAGACGTTGACTCTGGCGATGATATAGAATCGCAAACAATTGGGACTCTGTCGAAGATTGACGATCTTCTAGCAGCTGCGAACAGTTCAAACGCCGATTTGGTGAAAGTGACCATCCTTATGACAGACATAGGATTCTATGGAAAAATAAACGAGATTTACTCGGATTGGCTAGGGGATACGATCGCTCCTGCTAGAGCAGCATACGAGGTGTCGAAACTACCTGGGGGCGCATTGGTGGAGATAGTGTGCGAGGCTTTCAGAGGCTCAGGAGAATACAGGACTGATTTACCCGCAGAACTAGAGGAGGCCTTGGTTTAGGCAATGTCTAGCCCAGGGGGCCTCTATTCGGAACTAGATTTAGGATAAGTTGGAATTATCATGAGCGTTTTCAAAGCATATGACATAAGAGGAATCGCAGGAAGTGAGCTTGACTCAGAATTCTCTGAACGACTTGGCAGAGCGGTAGGTACTCACTTGGACGCGGAATGTGTCTCAGTGGTCCGAGACATCAGGGACTCGAGCCCTGACTACCATGAGGCCTTCGTCAGGGGCCTTCTGTCTACTGGAGCAGATGTAATCGACCTGGGCATCTCGACAACTGGAGTGCTGTATCGTTCTACTGTAGACCTTCCAGTAGATGTCTCGGTTGCGATAACTGCTAGTCACAACCCACCGGAGTATAATGGATTCAAGATTTGCAAAGGGAAGTCGCCCCTCGGAGGAGAAGAGTTGCAAGAAATCAGGAGGACATTCGAAGAAGGGGATTTCAGGGAAGGGAGTGGAGATTACCGGATTATGGACTCATACGAGGAAAGTTATGTCCAGTCAATCATAGATAGCGTTGGAGGCCTATCTAGGGACATCAGGGTAGTTCTCGACTGCGGAAATGCAGTACCCGGCCCGCTGGCAGTCAAAGTTCTAGAAAGACTAGGGGTGGATGTAATACCACTCTACTGCGATTGGGATAACTCGTTCCCGAATCACCCCCCTGACCCTACCAGACACGAGAACATGGAAGATTTGGGAAGAGCCGTCCTAGAGCATGGTGCTGAGTTTGGGATAGGGATGGATGGTGATGGCGACCGTCTGGGCGTGGTTGATGAGAATGGCAGGTTCATACACCCTGATCGACTAATGGGAATTTTCGTCGAAGAAGTTCTCTCGGACCTTCCTGAAAATGCAACTGAGGAGCAACGCACCATTTTCTTCGACGTGAAGTGCAGCATGGCTTTGGAGGAGGCGATTGAGGAGCTGGGGGGAGTACCCAAGATGGTGAGGACTGGCCATACATTCATGAAAAAGGAATTGAGAAACTCCCCCGGCTCTCCGATGGCCGGGGAGATGTCAGGTCATTTCTTCATGAACGACCACTGGGACGGATTTGACGATTCGATTTACTGTGCTGCTAGACTCCTGAGTATTATTGGTAAGGACTCTTCTCCGGAACAAGGAGGTCCGAGATTCTCTGAGAGGTTCGAATTCATGCCAGAATATCCATCTACTGACGAGGGCAAGGTTCCTCTGGTTGGTGAAAGAGAAGAGGTGATGGAAGCTGTGACATCGGCATTCTCGGACATGGTCACTTCTACAGTGGATGGGATTAGGGTAAGGTACGATGACGGTTGGTACCTCTGCAGGCCAAGCAACACAGAGCCGATACTTGTGATGAGGGCAGAAGGTCGTAACCAAGAGGCATTGGATAACATTCTCTCGGATGTTGGAAGGAGAATCGGCGAAATAGTCGATCTGGAGAAGCTGAAGTAGCCTAGTACACCGATTCTCTTATTCGAATCTCCCAAGTGGCCGCGACGCTGCCACTGTAGCTTAGCTCGGTAGAGCGTCTGATTCGTAATCAGAAGGCCGGGAGTTCGAATCTCCCCAGTGGCTCCATGTTGAGCTTCTAAAATGTGGAAGTCAGCCGAACTTCTGGAAAGATTCCTTCAGAGAGGCGATTACAGGCATTGGTTCCCCAGACAGGAAGCTCATGGTTGATCCACCTCCTGTACTGTTGTGTGAGACCTGGGAGGATACCCCCCTACTATTGACCAGAGCGCTGGTATGCCCGCCGCCGATTATGGTCATTGCATCTGTCTCAGTGCACATATTGAGAATCTCTATGGTACCAAACGCGAAGTCGGGGAGCTCGAAGTAAGATGCCGGGCCGTTCCAGAGAATGCATCCTGCATTCTCAACTAGTGGCTTCAGAGATGCGAGAGTCTGGAGTCCGATGTCATAGATTGGATTCTCCGTAGGCAGATCAGAGACTGACAAGGGTTTCCTACTACCCTCTGATTCAACTGCCACGTCAATTGGAAGGAATATCTTCTCAGGATTTTCTGAGAATATCTTCTTCCCCGTTTCCCATGCAGTTTCGAAATCGTGACCAAGTGTGGTTCTGATGAATTCCTTATTCCTATCGCCAATATCGTTCCCTGCAACCCATAGCATTAGATTCCCAGTAACTCCAACGAACGCAATCTTATCCACCTGGCCCTTGGATATCAGATTCAGGGCAACCCTGACTGAATCGTCGCATTTTGCTCCTCCAAGAATTGCAAGGTATGGGTCGGGAGGGTTCCGCAGAGCCGTCCTCAGATTCCTAATCTCTTTCTCCATAAGAGTTCCAGCCACACAAGGAATGGAGTTGGTGAACCCGGTAAGAGTGGGGGACCTGCGATGAGCCGCTGCGAATGCATCCGTGACGAGTAGGTCTGAAACCGAGGATAGTCGGGACACTAGTGAAGTGTCTTCCGTCTGTTTGTTTGAGGCATACTTAGTACCATATTCCTCCTCGTTCATCCTAACATTGTCGAGGAATATCATTTCACCGTCGGAGAGGGACCTGATCGCTTCAACGGCTACATCTCCGCAGATGTCCGGAACGAATTTGATTTGTTTTCCTAGAAGTTTGGAGAGGCGGTCGCAATGTTTCTGCATACTAGTGAAGTCGGATTTTCCAGGTCTGGACTGATGACCGATAATCACTACGCGAGAAGAAGATAGGGCGTCCAGAGTTGGGATTATAGCTTTCAATCGTCCATCGTCCAGCAATCTCCCTGTTGAAGGTTCGAGCGGAGAATTGACGTCCACTCTGTATAGGACGGTACGACCACTGAGGTCCACATCGTCGAGGGTGAGCACCCCTTCCACAGTAACTGGACCGAGGGATTGGTTTTGGCCGTTGTGGACAATAATTTGGTTGTGTTTTACCCAAAACTGCTTTCCGCTATGCCCACTCAAGTAATTCCGTGGAATGGGACACCTCTGTATTGGTCGGCCCTGAAGGTGACGACTGGCGAGTTCCAGTATCAGAGCTTGAGAGCAGGCAGAAGAGGCTGTCTCTGGCCTTGGCAGAAGAGGGTTTCGAGTCGGCGTTTATTGAGGACCCTGTGGAGTTGTATTGGCTTACAGGGGGGAGGCAGAACTCGGCATTCCTGATAGGTGCCGAAGGTTCTGACATCCAAGCGAGACACTGGGTACGCCGATCAGTAAAAAGAGCCACCTTTGAGAGTGGGGGAGATGACTGCCCGCACGTAACAGAGAAGCACCCCCGAATGGGTGATTTGTCACAAATGCTAGTCAGATCCGGTTGTACTATGACTCCTGCAATGTCCGGTGGGAAGACTCCACAAAGCCGCTGGAGTTTCATTCAGGGGAAGATGAAGGATCTTTCAGAAGGTGAACATGACTGTACTGAAGTCCTGTATGGATTGAGGGAAATAAAATCAGACTGGGAATTATCTATGATCAAGGAGAGCGGCGAGGTAAACCGTTCAATGTTCGAAGCAATTCGAGACTTCGGTGGTCTTGGGAAAACAGAGTTGGAAATGGCAGGTGTTGCTGAAGAAGTCAGTAGGTCCTCGGGTTTTGGAGGTAGAATTCGAATGAGGAAGTGGCCGATGGATTGTGATAGGGTTGTAATCGCTGCTGGAAGATCGGGCGGAGTCCCATCATATTTCGACTCCGCAGTAGGAGGTCTTGGGGCTAGTCCGATGTCCTCACTTGGCGCTGGATTCGCAAAGGTAAGGGAAAATGAACCCCTGCTAGTTGATATCGTTCACTTGCACAGAGGTTACGTTTCGGACTGCACTAGGATGTTCTGTTCTGGAAAGCTAGACGAAGAATGGATGCTTAGATTGGACGACATGACAGAGATTAGCGAGTTGGTAAGAGGTAGCTTGGGGAAGGGTGACAATTGTTCTGAGGCTTGGCGAATCGGTTTGGACGCTGCTAAGGAAATGGGCCGGGATGAGAATCTGATGGGGATGAAACCCGAGCAGGCTAGATTCCTCGGACACTCCATCGGATTGGAGCTAGACGAGACTCCGGTGGTTGCAGAGGGGTTCGAAAGGCCTCTTGAAATTGGAGGGACGATGGCGATTGAGCCCAAGGTTATCTACAGAGATGGAGCAATAGGGATTGAAGATAGCTGGGCAAGGTGTTCGGATGGGATGGAGTGCCTAACTCCCGGTTCTGACCTACCCCCATTGATCCACTGGTAGTGCAGGAAACCACAGTTAGCCCTATCTCCTGATTCATCCGGGGCATAACATGAGTGAGAGTCCTAGCGCCGTCCAAAGAGTCGTGGCCAGAGCGCTCAGGAAAAGGACGGACCCGCATGGGAAACCGATTGTGGATCCTTCCATCCTGAAGGGAGTGGAGATTGATGACTCGGGTATAGTGGAGCTTTGGATCACACCCAACCACCCGCATTGCCCCTGCTGTCTAGATGACCTGATTGACCTGAGGAGTTCCCTGAGGGGTCAGCGAGGGGTTCTGGCATGTCATATTGAGATCGTTGGGATTCCCGAATCTGAGAGGTGGACTGCGGCCATTAACGAATGATTGGCCCTATTCTCCTTTGCCCCCGCCCCAGTTGTTTCGCTCCTCCACCTCAGTGAGCTTCTGGGACACCCTAGTGTACAACCACCAAGCCATCACGGAAATTCCGATAATTGAAATTGCTAGTGAGGTAATGAAGTCGGATGCATTTGCCATCCCGAATTCACCGATCCTCCCATCTCGTCCATCTTCCAGTCTGCTTGTTGAATCGCAACCCGGCCTTCTTCATCCACTTGTTGAACTTCGTAGCTCCTGCACCAGTTGCGATGATGAACTCCTCTCTGTCCTCCTGGGCCTGGATGTATCCCTTTGCAGCGATCGTCTGGTCTATCCACTCATCTATGCTCATCAGAACACCAGAGAGGGTACTAGATTCCAAAGCGGCCTCCAATTCGTCTGCAGAGGCACCGGCAGACTCCAAGTCCCTCATCATCAGATCAGTTATCGAGCTTGACTGATCCTTGAGTGGAGCCTTGACCACAGGGAGTCGTGGCTTGACGTTCGGGTCGATTGAAATCCTGGACCCATTGTTCAGCCTAGATTCCACGGACTGGGCCATTGGAGCGTGGAATTCCTCCTCGCAGTCCCAGCATATGAACGAGAAATCGGAGGGGCTCTCCATGATATTGCTCCCCCTGGGGTCCATCTCCTCCCCACAATGAGGACACGCGTGCAGGCAGAGGACTGGTGCTATCTTCCTGCGGAAGTCTACGATATCCTGGGGAGTACCGTCCAATTCCAGCATCTCGTGATCCCTGGCTGCCTCTAGGCCTCGAGTCTCAAGTTGGTCCCTAAGCTTAGATCTCTGCTCGTCCTTGGACTCATCGTCCAGGTTGTTCTCAAGCTTCACTATCAGCTCAATCGTCTTACCGAGGCGGTTCATCACTAGCTTCTTGTTTCTGAAGTCCTCGACCCTTGCGAGACGGAGTTGCTCCTTCTTCTCTTGCAATTCGGCATGGATATCCTTCTGTTCTCGCTTGAAACGGGTCTCTTCAATCTTGTCGACCTTCTTCTTATCATCGGAGAGAACGTCCGCTAGGAAACGCTGCCTGCTCGACGACCTAGGTCCGGACTTTACCGCGTCCAAGACAGATTTTGCCACCTCCTTCTTTATGCCATAGTTGTTGATCAGTGTCTCGGAATCCAGCTTCTTCAGATCACCGATCTTGATGCCGCCGTCTGCGAGAACCTGAGCGGTCGTCTCATCTATCCCCCTCCTCAAGAGAGCGAGATAGGTGTCCTTCTTTGCCACTGAATCCCTCCCTATGACCCAGACTGCTTCACGTCCGGGGCAATGCCTCGGAAGGGGGGGGGCCTCTATCAAGTCGATGTAAAAATGCGCTTTGGGCCTATTTCGAGGAAAGTTCGCTAACTATCGTCAACCAATCCAACGGGTCTAGATTCTCAGGCCTCATATCTGCCCAGTCGCTGGCCAATCTGGTGGAGTCGGTTGAGATGATTTCGGATGAGGCCTTCTCCCATCTGTCCTTGTGCCAACCATTTATTCTCGAAATTCGGGAAGGTGGCTTGGACAGAAGAGTCCTCAGCTTCCTCCTCCTGTTTGCGAAGCAGTGCTTAGTGACCATCCGAAAAAGACGCTTGTCGATTCCGCTGGCTTCCTCCCTATTCACTGGCTTCATGACGACGAGTCTGGAGTTTACCCTAGGCGCTGGGCTGAAGGAGCTCGGTGAGACCTTTCTGTCCAGGAAAACGTCGAAGTCGAGCCACAGACTGAGCCCCAACGGGCCGATATCGTAAGGGGGCGTTGACATCGCCATCCTGTGTGCGAACTCCTCCTGAACTAGGATTATTGCCAGTTTTATTCCCTCTGATGCATTGTACCGGGTTATTCTCTCTATTATCGGACTAGATATCTGATATGGGAGATTGGAAATCACGTGTGTGATTCCCTCTGGCCAGTTCCCCTTGACTGCGTCCCCCTCTTGGATAAGTAGAGGTTTTTCTCTATTGCCGAATACCCTTTCCAGATGGGCTACGGATTCTTCATCAATCTCGATCGCCGTAACCTTGGCATGACTTCTGAGTAGTGCCAGGGTTAGCGAACCCGGTCCCGGACCGACCTCGAGGATATGGGAATCTCTGGATGGTTGCTCGGAGAACTCGCCTGGGATTTCCATCGTCCTGTCTATAACTTGGTCATCTACCAGGTAGTGCTGACCCAGAGATTTTCTTGGGTCGCTGTGGTCTCTGAGCAGATCGACCAATAGGCGAGTATCGAGGTCATCCAGCCCATCCATGTTACTGCTCTATGCGGACTAGCAAATCAAGTAAGCGGGGAGTCTGTGCGGTATCCTCCATCTCCTTCACGTATCGTTCAGCCAGTAGTCTGACCGACTCGATAGCGCAGTCGTCATCAACGTCCTCAAAGGAGTTCCACCCGGAGCCTCCTCTCTTCTGGACCATCTGGATAGCCTTCGCGTTACCTATTCCTGGAAGTAGTTGGAATGCGTGAAACTTGAGGGACATTGGGCCCGCACTGTTGTAGAAAGAGAGGTGTCTTTCTGGTTCGGAAGATATCGAAGCGGATATTGAAGATACAAGCTCCTGTTGCGATGAGCCGCTGAGATCCTTTAGGCGTACCTCGGAAAGGGCTCCGACGCTCTCCGAAGGGATGTCTACAGTTTCACCGACGGAGAAACCGGACGCATCGGACACTCTGGCCCTGAGGACGAATAGCGAGGGTTCGCTTATGCATTGAACCTCGTGACCGACGGGTCTCCTCTCCTGAATGTCCAGAATCCTAATCCTAGCCTCATGCTGGAAGGGGTCCCTATCCTCGTCACCGGCCTCGTTGGAATCCTTAGGCTGCATATTCTCCACCCTCCCGAGAATGGTTCTCCCTCATGAATGAGTTGTTTGTATCGATCTTTGGCTAGAGCACGTGTTGGCGAATCACTGAGATTACTTCCTCGATTTCCGAGGTATCCATTGCGATTCTCTTGCTGGCGATAATTACCCTAACATCTGCTACCGTGAGTGGGGATAACTCTGCGATCTTGGAAGAGACCTCTGGATACTGCTTAAGTTTCTCATTCTCCATCAATTCTGCGAATAATGCGGAGAAGACTGCTGGATCGGTCTTGATTTCGTTGGACGGATGTCCACTGGCACTAGCCTTCCACTCTGCGTGCTGCAGAGCCATTGTCTGCTCGTAGGAAATCTCCCCTCTCCTCTCTATTGCCTCTAGGAGCTTGTCTCTTACAGTTGCGAAGTCTACGAATTCTCTCTCAGTCACTTTTACCACCTACTCTATTGGTCTAAGATGCTCTGGCCTAGCGACGACCGTCTTCATCATGTTCCCATCCGCGACCCTGATCACATACGCCCTTCCTTGGGTGCCGGCGATTTCTCCCGTCCTTCCCTGGAAGCGCCTGTGTGGCATTCCCTTCTGCTGGGCGCCATCGAGAACAATAGCCACTTTGTCGCCCTCCTGGTAGGTGTGCATTGTCCTGCCAATGAAGAGTCTCCTTCGCTCCCTCTTGCTCTTTCGGAGGATGCTGCGAGTTCCCTGTCTAGACCCCTTTGTCCTAGTAACCATGTTCTCATTACCCCATTATCGCGATTCCGGGCGACCTGTGGGGCGTTCTTAAGGACTCGGATGGCGGTTTTCTTCTCAGTCATCGTGAATCTCGAGCACGTCTAGCCATATCACTTCACAATCTGAATCAAGGACGCTCTGAACCGACGGCTTGGTTCTACCCTCGTCCGAGTGGACCAGTTCCTTGACGTATGTTCCTGCCTCGCACCTTAGCGTCAGCTCGATCTCGTCCCCTTCGAAACTGACATTGTCGATCGAGGTGACTTTTCGTCTCCTCGTCTTTGCAGCCCTCCTGTGGGAGACCCTCCTGGGAGTCTCCTGATCGATGATTTGTCCAGAAAGGGAGAGTATTGCCTCCTCTGCTTTTTTCTCCTCATCGATTCCTTCTGCCCTGAATCTGATCGTGTATGTCTTCTCGGACCTGGACTGCTTAACCTCGTTGACCTTCTTCCTAGTGCACCAACTCAACTCGTCTACCTCGACCTTGCCCGAGGCGTGAGCTTGGACCATGTCCACCAAATCCTTTGTTGGAAGGTTTCTCCTCAGCGGTCGTTTTATCTCCAGTACGAACGGCCTCCCTGATCCTAGACAGCGGACATCGATGTCTTCCCTGCCCATACCATGGAATGAGGTGTCCTCGGCTCCCAGGGCCTCTCTGATCGGTTCCCCGATTAGATCCTGTACGGAGTCGACGTATTGGAGCCCGGTTCCCTCGCAAGATTCGCAGCCCCCTTTTCTCCCTCGGCAAGCCCTACATGGCCAGCGTGTCTGAGGGATTCCACGAGAGACTTTCCTGTACCTTCCGTGTAGGAAAATAGGCCTCACATCCACGTCTACCCTCAGAGTAAGACCGTCTACGAGAACCATGACATCTGGCCTCTCCTTGACGAACTCGATTGTTTTATCCAACTCTCCTATCTTAGCATGAATTGCCTCAACAATCGCTCCTTTGAGGTGGTAAGAACCCTGGGCGCCGTACTTGCTCCTGATTCTGTCCTCCTCTTGGACAAGATCCTTGGGGAGATGGATTCCGAACTGCATGGTCTTGAATTCGGTCTCGGACAGCTCCCCTAGTACCCTGTCCACGATATTCTCGATGTCATCGAACAGATTCTCACACAGAGGGCAGTAGTCCTGGGCTATCTTTGATTCCAGTTCATTGTCTCTGGAGTATGCCTCTTCCCTGATTGAGACGCCGGCCTCTGAGGAGTCCCCCCTGATCAGGGTACCAGAGACTCTAGCCAGGCAGTGGTTGCAGACGCCTATCTTGATCACATGAGCAATTCCGAGTGGAGCTGGGCATGGCGGAGAGTCCCAGTTCACCGTGCTTCCTTCGAAGTCGAAATCATCGCCGTCGAACCAGATTTCTTCCTGTTCCAGTTCAGTCTGAGTGTCCTCGTTCTCGGACTCTGATGAGGCATAACCGGCTGAAGCGTAGAGCTGCCACTCGTCCTCTTCATCCAGCTTCGTGCCGGAATCCTCCGGTTCTCTATCTTCCATGTTATCCCCACCGAGGAGGCCGGGAAGACCGGTCACCTCGATGTGGCTGGGTGGGGAATCGAGGATTTGAGTGTTCGTATTGGACTAATCGGACTTTGTTCCGTGCTCCTCGCAGACCTCTCTGAGGTGGGAGAACGAGTGGATTCCGCTCGAGCAACCTGTTGGCCACTCGAGTTGGATTCCGTAATGGCCTACGGGACTCGCCTTCGGCTTCTCCAACCTGAGCCTCATTATCTCCTGCTCGAATTCTATTCTCCTCTGTTCGTTTTCCTGTCTGGGCTTGCATTTAGCACATTGGCAATTGGAGCGTATTTTCAGATAGCCTAAACGAAAAGACTCGCCATCGGCAAACCTCATGATACAGTATTCGTCTTTCCTATCCAGTTCCACAAGCAATTCTCGGGACATTGCATCACCTGCCAATATAATTGACGAGGCGGGAGCATAAGATATGATGCATTTGCCTCGTCACAAAGAAAATCTACCTCATTCTAGTGGATTGTCTATGAGGTCCATAGGCGACGTTGTTTCATTCGAAGACTGGCCAGAATTCCAGCCGAACATGACTCCCAGAGAGATATTCTCAGAGGGTAGCTTCGGGGGTTTCTACTGGAGGCCGATTTATTCCTCCGTAGTCTCAATGGATCTTAGAAATGAGCACTTGGAATTCGGTGACTGGTGGGATGGAATAGACGATAGCCTACTCACCAGCGAGGAGTATGACAAGAACAGGAATCGATACAAGGTGAAGTGCGGGACCACTCTTGACATGTGGGAAGAGAAAGGATGGATAGTCGAGCAGGACCCCTACGGATGGGTGCAATGGTACTGCAGATTCTACAAGGGCAGGAGATCGGAGGATGACCTCCGGCAGGTCAAGCGGTGGAAGGCATTCGCAGGTCCAAGGGGGAGGTTCAGGAACCATCTCATCAACAGAATAATCGCGAAGAGTGGGGACTATGATGACGAGTCTATTAGCCCGGTCGTCAGGCAGTCTCTGCAGCACTGGGGGTACCAACTGACGAGGGAGGACTTCGAGGAGGCCTCATTGGGGAAATGGAAATCCAGCCTGGGTTAGTGCAGGAAGGGTCGATTTCAAACAACATATGAAATACGAAAGATTTGGGGTTTTTTAGCATGTACCAATACAAGCACGAGACCGAGGTGGATGCCGACGCCGAATCTACGTTCGCCTGGTTCGAACACGAAGGGTCCTTCCGCAGACTGATGCCTCCATGGGAGGTCGCCGAGGAGGTAAGAGCCGATGACTCGTTGGAAGTCGGTTCCCAGAGAGTGTTCAGGTTCCCTATGGGTCCCATAAAGATGACATGGGTAGCAGAGCACACCGGATACAAACCGCCCCATTTCTTCTCGGACACCATGGTCAAGGGCCCATTCTGGTCGTGGAACCATGATCACCACCTCATAGAAGAGGGGGGTGTGACCAAGGTCGTGGACGAGGTCAGCTACCAAGTCCCCTTCGGACCTCTAGGAAACCTGGCTGACAGGGTTCTGGGTGGTAGGCTGGTCAGAAGGCGCCTATCCCAGATGTTCACTGCCAGGGAGCTGCGCCTCAAGAGAGACATGGCCCATCATTCGAAGTTCAGCGATTCCCCGCGGAGGAAGATCCTGGTGGCCGGTTCGTCGGGGATGATAGGCACCCAGTTGGTTGCATTCCTGGACACAGGAGGGCATGAGGTCTGGAGGCTAGTCAGAAGGAGCCCGAAGGATGGGAAGAAGGAGCTCTTCTGGGATCCGGACTCGGGGGAACTGGATGCAGGAATCCTCGAGGGCTTCGACTCCATCATCCACCTCGGTGGAGAGGGTATCGGGGACAAGAGATGGAGCAAGAAGAGGAAGAGCGCAATCAGGAGCTCCAGAGTAGATAGTACTACCCTGCTTTCGGAAGCAATAGCGAATATGGAGAAGAAGCCAGAGGTTTTCATCGTGGCCAGCGCGATCGGCTGGTACGGGGACCGCGGAGACGAGGAGCTGACCGAGGAGAGCGCGATCGGCGAGGGCTTCCTCCCGGAGGTCTGCTCAGACTGGGAGGGTGCATCCGCAAACCTACCCGACGAAGTCAGGCACGTGTACCTCAGGTCTGGCATAGTCCTCTCTGGAACTGGCGGGGCTCTTGGCAAGATGCTGCTGCCCTTCAAGATGGGGGCAGGAGGACCAATGGGCAATGGGAAGCAGTGGATGTCGTGGATATCCCTTGATGATGAGATATATGCCATACATCACCTGCTGATGGAAACCGGTTCCAAAGGGGTGTACAACCTAACCGCACCCAACCCAGTCAGGCAGAAGGGCTTCGCCAAGACGCTGGGCAGAGTGCTGAGAAGGCCTGCATTCGCCCCCTTGCCCGGATTCGTAATCAAGATAATGTTCGGAGAAATGGGAGTGAAGCTTACTCTGGAAAGTCAGAAAGTGCTCCCCAACAGGCTGCTGGAGGAAGGGTACGAGTTCCTTCATCCGGACCTGGAGACGGCTCTGCAGGATACTCTAGGCCTATGGTGACTAAAGACAATCAGACATTGATCTTAATCAACTCGAAATCCTCATCCCGTTCGAATTCTAGCTTCTGTAATCCTTCGGGAAGAACGGCCTCTATCTCGCTTCGTGAGTACTCGCAGGCCCAATTGACAAGAGATTCGTAGTCCTCCTCTCCACTAAGGCCCCCGAGCCACGTCAGTCTATCTTCCGATTTCAACAGCACGACGTTCCTCATACTGCACGGTCCTAGGCAACCTGAGATGGTCAGCTGGGCTTCCTGCCCCAGTTTGTTTTCTACCCATGCCTGCTCAAGGAATTCCACAGGAACCTCGTCATACCCCTTTTCCAAATTGCCACAGCAGCATCCATTGCAGACTATCACACTAACTGACATGCTACTCTACATCGCTTAGTTCACTCTAGGGAGACTATTCCCGCTATGTTCGAGATCATCCAGGAGGAGGCAGCGCAGAGTTGCAGCAAGTCACCTGTGGTGGTGATGCCGTATGCGAACACACTGACAATCCAGCATAGACTGGCCACCGTCTGCCCCATCCAGCCTACGCTCATCATTTTCCGCATCCGAGTCTGGTCAGTTCCAGGTCTGGAAGCAATATCGCTCAGATCCGGATTGGCATTCTCACTCAACATGAGAGGCACTCCTGCCCGCAGCAGGACAGATCGTCCAGATACATCCCCCAGTCCCTGTATGCTTGTACAAATTCGTCAGTTGGGATGTCCAGGGACGACGCTATGCTCTGTGCTACCACCGCAAATCGCTGTCTGAACTTGAATATGAAGCAGAAATCATGATTGTCATGACGGACAGAAGGACCGGAGAGGTACAGTCCAGGAGTCTTTGTGGACTCGTCGCGTTCGTTCAGAAGGGGGAAGCCGTCATCTCTCTCCTCGAACAAGTGCGAGACCAAGGTGTGGCTACCATCGAACCCGCTGGCCAGAAGTGGCTGTGTTTTGGATCTGAAAACCTGGCCGTCTTCGGATTTCAATTCATACACCCCATCAACAAGTTCAATCGAGGTGACAGCGTTTTCTGGAAATAGGGTGACGTTTTCTTTGAAGCTTGTGTCCCTCATTCGCTCGTATGTGAAGGTAGACAGGGAAATACTGGGGTCCGAGTTATCCAGGCCCCAGGGATCGTCCTTGTCGAACATCGTCACCTTCTTTCCTCTCTTGGAAAGGTGGTAAGCGGCATCGGCTCCGCTTTCGTAGCCTCCTATGATTAGGAAGTCGTCTCCATCTAGGTCTGCATAGTTAGTGAGAGTTGCAGTATGGCGACATAGCTCACTACCTGGGAATCCATCCAGCCTAGGGTAAAGGAACTCCCCAGCAGCCCATATCACGTTTTTCGATAAGATAGTCCAATCATTCGTTTCCACACTAAACAAGTCGTCCTGGTGGCTGATTTGTGTGACTTCAGCGTTCTCTCTTATTGGCAGTTTGAAGAATTCAGCGAGATCCTGCAGATGTTGAGCGTACTCACTTCCGGTTGGATGCTCAATCCTCATATTGTATGCAGGAGATACACCGACAGCGATTGAATTCAGATCCAGCATACCTATCGAGTTACTCGGGAAAGATGGGGTGATGAAGCGTGTCTCATCCGGCCATGAGGCGAAGGAGGATCCAACAGAACCCCTGTCGATAATTACGAAATTGCCTACACCAGAGTGAGCGAGGGCGATTCCTACTCCAATTCCAGCTGCACCTGCTCCGATGACTATCGTGTCAAATATATCCGAATTATCTGATTCAAATTCAGATGCTTGGCTCATCTCAGACTCACTTGTCATGGTCTTTCGCAAAATAATAGCATTTTAAAATAAACTAATAATATACAAATCTCGAATTATTACATTCTCAACTTATTTCATTGGGTGCTGAATATTGCGACAGCTAGTGCGAGACAAGGGGACCGAAACACTCCTATGTCCTGTTCGGGGGATTCTGCCATGCGACCCATGCCGGTGTGGTACCACGAAACCTACACGGAGGGGATTAACAGGTCTGCGAGATTCCCCAGGGACCGCTACCGAATGCTCAGGGAGAGGATCAATGACCTGCATGGAACGGGACTCATCCATATCCAGAGTCCCGAACCAATCGATAGGGGCACCCTCCTGATAGCTCACGAACAGGATTACGTGGACAGATTCCTGAGTGGGTCCCTGAATCCCAAGGAGATAAGGAGGATAGGATTGGAGCCTTGGACCGATGCTTTCGTACCTCGTACAA
>CACGIE010000019.1 GCA_902573015.1 uncultured Candidatus Poseidoniales archaeon
CATGAGGGACGACCATGAATTCCTGGACATCGACATTCGATTCTGCGTGTGCTCCGCCGTTCAGAATATTCATCATCGGAACTGGGAGGCTGGTCTCGACTCCGTGAGAGATATGCTTCCAAAGTTCTCCTTCTGAAGAAGCCCTCAGGCATGCCAGGGAGGCTCCCAATATGGCATTGGCCCCCAAGGAACCTTTGTTCTCAGAGCCGTCCAATTTTATCAGGAGAGAGTCGATACTCTCCTGTTCAGAAGGATTCATTCCTATCAGTGCCTCTCTGATTGGACCGTTGACATTGTCAACCGCGTCTTGAACCCCCTTGCCCATCCACTGAGTTCCGCCATCTCTCAATTCTACTGCTTCGTGAGTTCCAGTGCTTGCTCCTGAAGGAACAGCTGCCCTTCCCTTCAATACACCATCGACATAGCAGTCGACTTCAACGGTTGGATTCCCTCTTGAATCGATGATGGACCTAGCGAAGATGTCGCTGATAGCGGCACCCATTGACTCGCCCACAAGACCCTGACTTCTCAAGGTAGCGATTCGAATCGCTATCTGTTAAGCCAACTGAGCCACCGAGAAACCTTACTCTGCATCTCTGGGACTTCCAGCTCTGACCTGCATGAGCATTCCCAGCAGAGTTGCTCCTCATTAGGTGAAATAGAGAATAGTTCGGCTCTAATCAGTACCCCATCTGCATCATTAGATTTGGAACGGTTATCGTCTACGAAGCAGTGCAATAGGTGCTTAGGGTAATGGTGGATCCTGCCAGACTTGGGGCAGCATAACATAGCGCTCCTAGGGAGGAAGATGAGCGAGGAACCAGTAGTTGGATCAAGTTCGTGACCCTCGATCTTGGTTCCATCCAACAGGGATGCCACGTCAATATGATGCCACTGAGACTCTGAATGGGGGATATCTAGTTCAGACACGTCATCAAGATACTCCTGAATCCTGAGTTGGGAGACTGCTTCCTCCTTACTCATGACAAATCAGAGTAGGCCGTCCCATTTGAATACAACCAATTTTATCGAGTTAAATAATGACTAGAAAAGTGTGTTTTTATGAAAAAAAATGTTCCATAACACCAAGAAATAACCATAAGTTGCATGTTTTTCGGAGAAGAGCATGAGTAATGTTGATTCACTAGACAGAGCTATTCTATCCTTCCTCAGAGAGTCTGCAAGAGCCCCCTACGTAGAGATAGCTAAAGGAGTCGGAGTCACAGAGAGAACTGTCCGAACTAGGATCAAAAGGCTAGAGGATGAGGGAGTAATCAGAGGATATACGGTTAGAGAGTCCGGAATAGGGCTCACTGCGCTGATTCGTCTCAAAGTTGGTTCGGGTACAGAGATTGGTTCTCTGGCTGGTGAGTTCTCGGGATGGGCTGGCGTGGAGTGCGTATACGAAATAAGCGGCGACGCGGATCTAGTTGCGGTGGTTCACGTTGATGATACCGTGGCTCTGAGGGACATGCTGGACAGAATGTGGTTAGCAGCACCCGGAGACATCAGTTCGACTCAGACCGAACTCGTCCTAGAGCAGTACTAGACTAGGAATATTGTCTATTCGGGTTTGCAAAGAAGATATCTGAAATACTGAATCCTCCCTGACTTTAGGGCCTCGTAAACAGGAGTGCCGGGTACTCCCCCGAATGTCTCGAAGCTTTTTCTGAGAGAAGGCGGAGCACTTTGGCGTATCATCTCCCTCCTGCCCTCATCGATAATATCCAATGCGTCCACTACGTTTTCGGTCACGTCCGTCCATGACTCTATGGTAAATCCGGACTGGACGAAATTCTGGTGCATTTTCTCCATGGTCTTCTTATCCCTCATATCGGTCCAGCAGAACTTTCCACCTGGCTTTAGGACCCTGAATACCTCAGAGATGAAGGCTGGAATATCAGCATAGCAATGGGATGATTCGACATTGTACACGATATCAAACGATTGATCTGGGAGAGGAAGTTGCTGAGCGTTTCCAACCCTGAATTCTAAATTATCCTGGTCAGAAAACCACCCTTGAGAGAGTCGTATCGCCTCATCTGAATAGTCTATCGCAAGTAGGGATTTTGGATTGTATTTCCTTGATATCCAACTCGCTCCCCCTCCCCTTCCAGACCCTACTTCGAGGACTTCCTTTCCCTCAATCTCGACATCCCTAATGTTCATGTTGTAAAGTTGGATGAATAGCCTGTCTCCCTCGTCCTCGGGCGATAGTTCGAGTTCATCTCCATCTGTGAATCCATAGTTCATGAATCGGAAGTTGGAGTCTTTCTGTGATCTTGCCATCCTCTGATATAGGCCTCTCCACATTCTCATCCT
Source organism: uncultured Candidatus Poseidoniales archaeon (assembly GCA_902573015.1). Taxonomy (GTDB): domain Archaea; phylum Thermoplasmatota; class Poseidoniia; order Poseidoniales; family Thalassarchaeaceae; genus UBA36. The sequence goes on from CACGIE010000019.1 coordinate 2,323, forward strand.
AACCCTGGAAGGAGCCAGTCGCATTACAGAGTAGAATATCCTCGCAGGGATGCCAGTTGACAAATTAGCACCTATTCCTTCCACTTTACTGAGCAACCGATACTCTCTGTCCTGGATACAGACACCTTCTGCCCTGAGATAAGTTCGTTTATCGCATCGTCTAGTTCGGAAGTAGTAGCGTGTGACGGATCTCTGGGAGAGTCGTCCAGGCGACCCCTGTAAACTACGATTGATTCGTTATTCAGAAGGTAGAACTCCGGAGTTCTCTCCGCACTGTAGGCAATCGCAACCTCCTGTGTTGAGTCGTGGAGGTATGGGTATGACATTCCCTTGTTAGCTCTCTTTACCATGTTCTCCCATGAATCCGATTCATACTTGACTGGGTCATTTGAGTTGATTCCAACGAATCCCAGACCCTTGCTTCTGGCTACATTAGCTGCTTCCTCTATTCTGGGCTCTGATCCCACTACATACGGGCAGTGATTGCAAGTGAAGAATACCACAGTACCGTTCTCTCCCATGGTATCACTGAGTGTGAGGGTCTGCCCGCCTGAGTTTTCGTTGGCGTTTGGAAGTTCGAAATTAGGGGCCAATTCTCCGGGTTCAAGTTTCTTCAAGAAGTGCATGTACTAGCGCCAAGGTGGAACACTGTTCAATCCTTTGGAACGAGAGCTTCCCTCTTGGTATTGATTTGCTCTCGACATTCCTCCAATCTCCTCCTTGCGAGTCTATTCTGAGAGTCAACATCGAGGACCTGCCGCCAAGCTGTAGCGGCTTTCTCTACATCTCTACCTTCATGAAGAATTGCAGCGATGCGGAGTCTCGCGTCCAGGTGCTGCGGGTCGGTCCTGACTGCAGCCTCAAAATCGGAAATTGCCTTCTCAGATCTTCCGAAGTCAACATACAGAAGTCCTCTTTGATACCATGCCTCCGAAAGTTTGGGATTCTCCTCTATAGCTTTGTTTAGAGGTTTCTCCGCCTGTTCTGACCTGCCCATTGCTATCATACATGTACCCAAGTGGACCAGTCCCATCGAATGGTTATGACTTAACTTTAGGAGCTCTCTTAACTCGGATTCAGCATTTTCCCAATCGCCCTGATTCATCAGTATCTCCGACTTCCTCAAGCGACCAAGTTCATGATTGGGTCGTTCCTCCACCAATTGGGTGGCATCATCTAGTGCCATTGCCAAATCGTCACAGAGAAGGGCTGCTGATGATCTGTTTAGTCTGGCCCTAGCATGTTTTGGGTCGAAACTTAGAGTATCGGAGAATAGCTTGATCGCCTCTCTGAAACGACCGTGCTTGGCTGCGATGATACCCCGGATGAACGGTACGGTTTGATTGTCCTTCAGAGTAGTTGTTGCCTCCAATGTTAGTGCGTTTGCCTGCTCCAAGTCTCCGATCTCCAAGAACAACTGTGCCTCCTCCAGCGAAATCGAGGGGTGTTCTGGAATCAGCCTCCGTGCTCTCACCAGAGCAACTTCTGCCTCATCGAAGGTACCTTGGTATCTGAGTGCTCTAGCTCTCCCAAGCCAGGCTAAACCTGACTCTCTATCAATCTCAATAGCCCTATCGAAAGAGACGAGTGCGTCAATTACTGGAATCTGATCGACTTTGCCGGTCTCATCACGATGACGGTCTGCGTCAACTAGACTGAGTCTTCCCTTCATGATGTGCAATGTAGACGAATTCCAGGCTTCCTCTGGTGCTTCTTCCAGAGTTTGACGAGCGGAGTCCGGCGATCCGCTGCTTAACCAGAGTTGACTCAGTCTACCTCTGGCCTCTGAATCTCCTGGAGAGTTGTGGAGATGTTCCTCTAAAACCTCTATTGAGGCATCTGTCCTTCCGTCGTTTTCGAGTATCTCGGATTCTAAAATAACAGTATATTCGCCTAAGGCATTGGCCCTTCGTAGAGATTTCATTGCGTCCTTCATGGAGCCAGCCTCAGCAGCAACCAATCTGGCCTTGAGTGTCCATGCCTGGCCGAAATTCTGATCCCTCTTGATTGCAGATTCTACCGACTCCATTGCTGGTCTGAACTCTCCGAGCATCAGTTGCTTGGTCGCCTTTTCGACCAAAGCCGATGCGGTTTCTGACGAGTAATGGCCTCCGTCACCTGACTCCTTCGCTCTCTGGGATATTTGAGAAAGATCGCCATCAATTGCAGGTAGAGATGTCGCGGCGCCCAAGCCCTCTAGTCTCTTCGCGTTTCTAACATAGCGTTCGTCTTCAGTGCCGTCCAACAGAACGAGTTGCTCATTTAGTAGGTCGATGTCATCCGGAACAATCGCAAGTAGCCTCTCTAGAGTCCTATCAAGAGAGTCGAGATCTCCGCTTTTCCTCTGGATGTCAGAAAGTGAGCGGAGAGCTGCTTCGTCCTCTGGATCTAAGTCGTTCGCTCTGTGGTAGCAGTCTGCGGCCCAATCAAACCTTTCTATGGAGTGGAAAAGTTCACCCAATCTCCGATGCTCATTGGCAGATAATTCAACATCCTCAGCCTTCATCTCAGCCTCTGTGAGGATGGCAGCTAGCCTCTTCGAGAGCGGTTTAAGTCCCTGGAGTATTATTCTCTCTTCTTCAGGGTCGCTTTCTTCATAGTGCTCCAGCAAAGATTTAGCTGCATGGCTCGCTATTGCGCATGACTCGCTATTACTGACTGGGATGCCTTGATTGAACAGTAACGACTCTGCTGCCTCTAGTGACTTGTGTACTCCCAGTAGCTCGTGGACTTCAGGAGCGTCGGAAAGAATGGTGTCGACGCCCCTAGAAAGAAGATCTAGCTTCTCCGAGGTTTGTACCAGGTTTCCTTTCATCGAACCGATTTTAGATGCAAGCTTCTGTCTCTGTCTAAGTACAGACTTGTGCTTTATCCACAGAACAAATAGAGTGATCGACAGTATCCCGTAGAGAGCCATGACGACCATGGTGGTCTCTTGCATCGTTCCCAGCGGACATGAGAGACTTTTGATGGCTTCTGCTATGGATGCCCCTCAGATGGCCATTAGCACTGGGTCTAAGAGCAGCCATACAAGTGCTAGTTGTATCTCATTCCAGATCTCTGATGGAGTAGGCCTGAACTCCAAGTTTCAGAGATTGGGGGCCCACTGTCTTACCTACGACATTGGTTATCCCAGCGCCCGATGCAAGTTCGTGAATCCGATCTGTAACCTTGCCCGAGAAGACTAGTCCTTGGGCTCCTTCGGTTTCACCGAGAGCAGCCTCTAGATCCTTCGCACTAACAGGCTCAGAGCCACTTCCATCGGACTGAACAATTACTGTGTAGTTTCTCTTGAGTCCGTCCATCATCGGTGCCCATCCCTTGATCTCGTCTGATGCTTCCATAGTCGGTTTTCCTTTTCCGACTGATGCATCGTCATCCTTCTGGATCTCTGTCTGAATCCTAGCGACGGCCTTGGATGCCGGCTCTTTCTGTCCTAGGCACTTGGTCACAACCTTGCCCTCTAGATGCTCGACTTCCCTACTCTGCGGTGCAAATGCTACATGAGTTAGTGATTTACCCAGTGTACCGCTAATCTCCATTAGCAGAAGCTTGCCGCCTCGATCTCCATCCAAGAAAGCAGTAACTGTCTTCTTTTTGGATGCCAGCTCCGCCAGTTCCTGCTTGATTCCGGAACCCATAGTTGCGATTGCATTGTTAATCCCGTACTTCAGTAGGTTTCGGACATCATTTCTGCCCTCAACTATGATGATTGCATCCGAGTTCTTCACATTTGGACCGGCAGTCATCTCTTGGTAGTCTATCTCTGTATCGAGTGTCAACACTGCTCTGACCTCATCGAGGATATTCTTCGACTCCCCAGATGCAGAGTTCACAATGTTCAGGAGAAGCTGCTTTGCTCTGTCGATGACGTGATCTCTCTTCGCAGACCTAACGTTCTCTATCTCCTTTACCTTGATTACGGCCTTGCATGGCCCTATCCTATCGATAGTCTCCAGCGCAGCACCGATTACTGCAGTGCTAACCTGATCTATCGAGGAAGAGACTTCCAGGGTTCCCTGGACACGCCCCTTGTGGTTGTTCAAACTCACATCTACGTGTCCGATTCTCCCGGTCTGCTGGAGTTTCCTGAGCTGCAGTCCTTCTCCTAGAAGTCCCTCGGTCTGGCCGAAAATTGCACCTACGACGTCTTTGCGTGCTACGGTACCATCGACTCTGATTGTTGCATGTATTACGTATTTTCCTTCATTTGCCATATTTTTCAAATCCTTTGCTTCTCGGCCCCAAACCGGGGCCTTACCCCCTATTTTGCCAGTTTGGCTGGGAGGGTTCGGATGGGCGCAAGGCGCCCGCGAGTGGGCTGATAAGCAGTTTACCGGGCGATAGGGGTATAGATGAATCCTCCTGTTTATCGAGAAGTGTTTTCTGATGCGATATACCCAGTGGTTAAGTCTAGTATGTATATCGGGATACGTGGTGGAAGGGTCCTGGCTCGAAGATGATCGATCTCAAGTATTCATGAACGCATCTATACTGGCTCTTAGAGACGGGCAATTATCCAATGGAGAGAAGAGGATCCTGGTGAAGCTTGCACACGCGTTGAGACTCCAGGAGGACGAGCCTAAGCGGATTTACGATGCTATTCTATCTGGAAAGACGGAAGGGGCCAGTGGAGATAGGTTAGGACATAGCGAGAAGATACTAGTGTACGGCCAAGTACTGGAAGCGATGCTAATCCACACTGATAGATCAGAAGAGGTGATTGCCCAAATTGCATATCTTAGAAAGATGTTCGATATTGAGGACGCCGAGCACAGAGCCATTGCAAGAAGTCTGGATCGGCAGTTGGAGGAAATCGTCCATCGATCCTTCATAGACGAATATCGAGTTCGTCTGAATGAGACTGGAGACGCGCTAAGACAGATTTCTTCACAACTACTGGAGCGAGTTGTCCGTCGATAGCGTCAAATTGCCAATAGGGAATCAGTAATTGAAATGAGTGGAGTGTTGATACTTGATGAGTTCCTTGAGAGCCAGTCGAAGAGAGTGCACAAATCCCACAGGAAGCTTGCTAGAGTAGTGCGTGAGGCATACCCGATAGGGGTGCCAGCACTGATCATGAAATCAAGTACAGATAGGCTGGGAGCGTCTGCCGGATACACTTTCCATCTTGGAACTCCGGATGACATTCTCAGAAGAATTGCTTCCTGGTTGATTACACATGCTAAGGACAATCAGGACGTGCTATGGAGGCTAATGAGAGAGCTGTGGTCCAGACACGGAAGAGAGGATGTTGCTCTTTCTGCGCTGCTTCTAGCGAATTTGGACCACCAGGCAGCTGGTACAGACCCATGGGATCTACTATCTTCATTGATCAATACCAAGGAGCCTGCAGATGCGCTCCTGCTAAGTATTGAGGAGGTGCTCAGAGCAGGTCATGGAGGACCAAGTAATGGGCAGTATAGATCATGGTGCTCAGGTAGGAAGGTACAGACCCACCTAGCACTTATTTCAGCGTTCGCTACCCAAAACTCTGGTTTAGTAATCCCTCCAGAGATAATTTCACTACTCCTTGATGTAGATGTCCCAGACGGCGATTCTCTTCTAGGTCGAATAAGAGGCAGGTTTTCGGAACTAGAACCATAGTACTAATTCTTCCTTAGTCTCCGTGAATGTCATGGTCGAGCGCCTGTTGCCATCGGATGACCCCGTAGCAGAGGAAGTTCTCGAGTGGACCATTAAGAGAGATGCCCAAGATATTGCTCAGTTAATGGAATGGCTAGTAGGAACTACTGCAAGGAAGGATCGGGAGATGCTCATAAACCGTGCATTGGATCTAATGGAAGAGATTGATCATGCATTAAAGAGGCTTGACGAGCTAAGGTGAACTTATGCGGTCTCTATTGCTTGCAGGAGGGAGATCCTCTAGGATGGGAAAAGATAAGGCAATGATTGAGGTAGATGGTCACTCAATGATTTCCAGAGCAGTCAGGGCACTGACTCTCGCAGGATTGGAGCCAATCAGAATCGCAGTAGCTAATCCTGAAGATATCGAGAAATATGGTAGTGAAGTAGGGTCGGACGCAGATGTTGAATGGGTTTTGGATGCCAGAACTCACGCTGGTCCGATTGATGCTATTGAGGAGGCGCTTCTAGACTCTGGGTGCGGTGAAATTCTACAGTTAGCGGCAGTAGACTACCCTTGGGTGACAGAGAAGTTGTTCATCTCTCTGCAGGAGGGTTTGGATGATGGTAATACCCTAATCATGCCCCATGATGGAGAGATGTCCCACCCTCTCCTTGCATTGATTCGAAGCGAGGATGTTCTAGGAATGTTGCATTCTGACAGGAGGCCGCTCAGAACGCAGTTCGCAGAGGTCAAGCATTCGATACTGATTGAAGAGCCTCAAATCCTTCGGAACGTGAACTCACCCGAGGACCTGGGGTGAAACCCCCCCAGAGCAGAGAAGATCGATAATCTCGGGGTATAGAGTATGCTCTACCTTCTTGACTCTATCCTGGAGTGACTCCTCATCGTCGTCAGGGAGAATGGGTACTTCTCTTTGAGCAAGAATGGGGCCTGAATCAACACCCTCGTCAACCAGGTGTACAGTACACCCCGTGATTTTGACACCTGCAGCGAGTGCGTCCCGGTGAGCATGGGCCCCAGGGAAATCTGGAAGTAGAGACGGATGAATGTTCAGGAGTCTTCCCTTCCAAATTGCTACAAAAGATGGTGTCAGGATTCTCATATAACCACTGAGAACAACTAGTTCAACTCCGGAAGATTTGAGTTGTCGTAGAATCATACTCTCATGTGCCAGACGACGCTCGGTGCTCTGCAGTCCCTTTGGAAGTGGAATCCCCACCGTGGTGATTCCTGCACTCCTTCCATACTCTAGTCCTCCAGCATTTTCACTATCTGCAATTACCAAAACAGTCTGATGACACCTAGGCTCGGAAGACTGGAACGATAATAGGGAAGACAGTCCCGATCCGCCTCCTGAAATCAGAACGGCCAACCTCAGAGGCTCTTCGATAGAAGCCTCTCTAGGTAGAACGAATGGTGCCTCCATGTCTTTCTGGTGGGGAGTTTCCGCTTGAGTCTTCGGATAACTCAAACTTAAACGAAGGTGGGGTTACCAGTGAGTGTAGTTCATGGAAAGAATAGCCACCATTGACGAAATTGTTGAGAGATACTGCGTATCCAGCAATCCCTTTCTGAGTCGTTTGTACTTGGGGTTAGGGTTCCTGTTCATAGGTTTTGCAATAATCGGCCTTTGGGTTCCGGGATGGCCTACGGTTTCTTGGGCTGTACCAGCGGCCTTCCTCTTCTCATACTCTAGCGAGAGAATGTTCAGGTGGACTCTTACGAATCGGTTCTTCGGCTCCGCGATGTTCGATTACTATGCAACTGGAAAGACGGTGCCGAGTCATGCAAAAGTAGCAATCATTGCGCTTATTGGGTTGATGTCTGCGGCTTCGGCGACCTTTGTCTGGAAGGTGTCTACACTTGGCGATGGAGAAATTTTCGAGCCATCCTCATGGAATGGTGCTGATCCGGGATATGGGGCTGTGACCATTATCTTAGTCGGGCTTTTCGGTATGTTTTACGTGGCAACCAGAGTCAGAATCAGAGAAATGGGCTGACTCAAACTCTTTTTGCAGATGACCAATCCGCGGGTGTAGAGAAACATGGACTTCGACACGATCTCAGTAAGAGGCAAGAGCAAGCCAGACCCGACGACGGGTGCGATAGTACCCCCGATATACCAGACTGCTACCTATGTATTGGAGGAGATAGGTGTCGACAAGGGGTTCGACTACACTCGCTCATCCAATCCCACTAGGCAGGATCTAGAGGAGCACTTGGCTGCATTGGAGGGAGGTAAATTCGGGATTGCTTTCTCCAGTGGAATGGCAAGTGCAGACAGCTGTATGAAGCTTCTAAGACAGGGCGATCACGTTGTCTGCTGTGATGACGTATATGGGGGGACTGCGAGACTTTTCAACAACCTGATGACTAACTACGGAGTCGAGTTCACCTACGTTGACTCACAAGTGGCGGAGAATGTCCAGAAGGCTATACGTCCAGAGACGAAGATGGTGTGGGTAGAAACTCCAACAAATCCACTATTGAAGGTGACAGATCTAGAGGCTGTAGGGAAGATCGCAAAGAGTAATGATCTGCTTTACGTTGTCGATACCACTTTCGCGACCCCAGTTTTCCTCAGGCCTCTGGAGTATGGAGCTGATTTGGTTCTTCACAGTACCACGAAGTATCTGAGTGGACATAACCAGATTATCGGGGGTGCAATAATCACCGATAGGGACGACCTATATGATCAGTTGAAGTACATCCAGAAGAGCGTTGGAGCGGTCCCTAGCCCGTTCGATTGCTGGTTGGTGATTATGGGCCTGAAGACCCTTCATCTGAGGATGCAGAGGCATTGGGAGAACGCGGAGAAGATAGCGACCTACTTGGAGGGGCATCCGAAGGTATCCAAGGTGGTCTATCCTGGATTGGAATCACATCCCATGCACCAAGTGGCCAAAAGTCAGATGAAAGGGTACAGTGGGATGATATCGTTCGAGTTGGAGGGTGGACTTGAGGCTGGTAAGAAATTAATGAATTCGGTCGAGTTGTGCCTTCTTGCAGAGAGCTTGGGTGCTGTGGAGACCATGATCACCCACCCTGCAACTATGACTCATGCGGAGGTTCCCCGAGAGGAGCGTTTGGCTAGAGGCTTTGAAGACGGACTAGTCAGACTCTCTGTGGGAATCGAGGATGTAGACGATCTGATTGCTGACTTGGAGAAGGCCTTCGAAAAGGTGTGATCATTCCCATTCGTCGGGTTCCCAACCGTTCTCTCTGAGCCAGTCGTCATTATAGAACTTCGAAAGGTATGGATTACCGGCATCAGGGAGAACTGCAACCACCATTGCTTCCTCACCTTTCTCCTCTGCCTCCTTGGCAATATCGATGGCCACCTTGATTGAGCCACCACACGATCCTCCGCAGAACATCCCCTCTCTCCTTGCAAGGGCTCTCGCCCATTGGAAGCACTCGCCGTCATCGACCTGACGAATCTCGTCAATTACAGAGAAATCGGTTGCAGATGGGATAAAATCCTCTCCGAAGCCTTCGACCTTGTACGTTTGTGGCTCCCCCATGGTCCCCTCTTCGAACCATTGTTTGAGAATGGAGCCAACTGCGTCAACCCCCACGATCTTTGGTGGTTCTAATCCATTTGAATCGGCCATCTCCTTCAATGACTTGGAAGTCCCCGATATCGTCCCACCCGTACCCATCGTGGCTACGAAGTGAGTTATCTTACCTCGGGTCTGCTCCCAAATCTCCGGTCCAGTCGAGAGGTAGTGAGTCAATGGATTCGCCTCATGCGAGTATTGGTCAGGATACCATGCTCCGGGTATCTCCCTAGCCAGTCTAGCTGCCACTTCATAGTACGAACGGGGATCCTCCTTCTCCACTGCGGTCGGACAGACGTGGACCTCAGCACCCATGGCCCGTAGGAGATCGATCTTCTCCTTGCTCATTTTGTCTGCCATGGTGAAGATACATCGATAGCCCCGCTGTGCTGCAACCATTGCTAGCCCTATTCCAGTGTTCCCAGAAGTTCCCTCTACAATCGTCCCTCCGGGTTTCAACAGTCCCTTCTCCTCCGCATCCAGAACCATCTGCAATCCGATTCTATCCTTGATCGAGCCACCGGGGTTGCACCTCTCTAGCTTGACCCAGACGGAAGATTTTCTCAGGCCCTCGGTAATTCTATTCAATCGAATGAGGGGCGTATTGCCTATGGCTGATACCAAGTCCTCATAGGTATTGGAATGTGGTTGCGATGGTTTGGACACAGTGGTGCATCGAACCCCGCTGTATGATGGTTTTCACTCAGAGTTTCTTGATGATTTGTAGTAGTTCCATCCAGCAAAAGGTAGGCTCCAGAAGACGCCTCCCAATGCTGCAAATGGAATTAGCAAGAGCCAATATGAATACTCGCTAAGTGATGGACCTCCGAAAGTTGCACCGAATACAGGAAAAATGAAGGTACCAAAAGAGGTTGGAATGAGATGATATAGACTAGGTCTCACATTGAGTTTTTCCTCCCAGATTTTCCTAGTTAGAATTGGGGGTAATAGGGCAATACAAAGAAAGCCGATTGCCGCACTGCCGCATGACTGGAAAATCATATCACCTAGAGGCAGAAGCAGAAGCATCAAGATAGCAAGCATTGCACCGGATACCGCCCCGCTGGAGAGGATTTGCTTCCAATTCAGGTACTCACCTAATGTCTGAAGAGGCGGATTCCTGTAAATATCATTGCCATATCGTGCTGGTTAGCGGCCTCAATTACCTCATTATCACGAATTGAGCCTCCCGGTTGCACAATACTGGTAATCCCGATTTCATTTGATGTGTCTATCCCATCGCGGAAGGGAAAGAACGCATCGGATATCATCATGGCTCCCTTCGCTCTATCACCCGCCCTCCTTGCAGCAATTCGGACTGACTCCACCCGACTAGTCTGCCCGGGACCAACTCCCACGGTAGAGTAGCCATCCTCGGTCTTACGTACTAGAATAATCGCATTTGACTGGACTTCGGCAATCACGGAGGTACCGAACCTAGCTAGATTTAGCTCGTCCCCGCCAAGGGTCTTCTCGGTGACATGGCTTACATTTTCCCAATCGATGTTAGGAATGCCCTGGATTTGGGATAACCAGCCTCCCTGCACTTGTCGAATCTTTGGTTCATCTGTAAGTTCCCCTAATGGATCAAGTGTCAGAATTCTCCTATTCTTGCTCTCAGAGAGAATCTCCAAGGCGTCCGATTCGTAACCTGGTGCAATCATACATTCAAAGAAGTGATTTCCGATTGACTCCGCGGTTTCTCTCTCAACCACCTGATCGAATGCGATCACGCATCCGAATGCGCTCTCTGGGTCGCTGGCCAGAGAGTTTTCCCAGGCAGAAACCTGATTCTCGGAGATAGAGGCACCACAGGGATTTGTGTGCTTGATGACTACACAAGAGTGAGTGCCGAAATCGCAAGTCTGCGAGATAGACCGGACTAGTCTCAGCGCAGCATCGAGATCCAAGTAGTTGTTGTATGAGAGTGGTTTGCCACCATGTTGAACTGCTCTCGAGAGGCCTCTTGACGCTCCAGGAGATGGAAAGAAAGAAGCCGGTTGGTGAGGATTCTCCCCATACCTTAGTTCTACACCCTGATCTGAAGTTGTCAGAATTCTATTTGGAATCATACTTTCTGTGAATCTTCCCCACAACTCGTTAGAAACCGCAGAGTCGTATGCTGCGGTAGATTGGAATGCAGATATTGCCAAGTCCCTCCTCAAACCCAAATCGACCCCAGAGGGGTTCCCTTCGGTTTTCGAAAGGGCATCCAGTACCGATCTATGCTGATCTGGGTTTGTGATTACAATGACGTCTGCATGGTTCTTTGCCGCCGATCTCACCATCGTCGGTCCGCCAATATCAATCATCTCAATTAGTTCCTGTTCGCTTGCTGGGGGGTCTCGCGCAGCGGTTTCCTCGAAAGGATACAGGTTTACGCATACCATGTCAATTGGCCCATATCCCATTTCTACCAGTTTTTCCATATCCTGCTTCGAATCGCGCCTGGCAAGTATCCCTCCGTGGATCGCGGGGTGCAGGGTCTTGACCCTGCCATCGAATATCTCGGGATGGCCGGTAGCTTCGGATACATCCGTTACTTCGATTCCTGAATCTCTGAGTCTGGTTGCGGTTCCACCCGTCGATAGGATTGCCCAGCCCATGGATTGTAATGATGCAGCCAGTTCTTCGATTCCGGTTTTGTCCCAGACGCTGATCAGCGCGGTGGGCCGCTCCATGGGAATCCGTGTGTGAAGGAGGCTTGAAGGTTCGTGGTCGCTATTCGCCCCTAGCTGAAATCACCTGATCTATTCGTAACATCCCCATTGCCGTCTCGGTGGCCGATTGCAAGGAGTTCTCAATTACTGACCTAGGATGCCAGACCCCTTCGACTATCCATTTCTTTCCGTCCTCGGAGATTCCAACGGGAGACTCCCCCAGTGATGTGGATCTTAGTTCCAGAATACGGTCCAGAGGCTCCCCTCCAGCGTTCTCAACAAGTGTGGAGGGGATAGTCTCCATGGCTCTAGCAAACGCCTCCATTGCAAGTCTCTCCCTCCCTGCCTGTTTCTCTGAGGCCAATCTGACTGCATGAGCTATTCTGCTGTGGATAGATCCTGCTCCAGGAAGGACGTACTCATTCAGTGCCAACGAAGTAGATCTGAGCGAGTCGTGTATTCCTCTAATTACCTCCTCTGTACCTGTCTCACCTGCACCTCCTATCTCTATGGTAACAACTGATGGGTGTGGGCATTCCTCAATCCGAATCACATCTTCTACCTCATTAGAAGCTGGCTTCCTCTCCCATGACGCGCTACCGCACTGCCCCAAGTCAGACTCTTCTATATCTAGGGGGCTTTCCACTATCCTAGCTCCCGTTGCACCAGAAGCGTTTCTCAATTCAGAAGAGTCCAGTCCTTCCACAACTAGAACAGATTTATCGCAGAGCATATGAAGGACGTCCTTATCGATTTCACCAGAGCAAAGAACTACTCTTGCACCGGATTGGAGGATACTTCTGGAAATTTTCTCCTTCCTATCCTTCTCGGCTTCGATGAACGAGTCCAAGTCGTCAGCACTCGTGATCTTCATTTCTGCATCTCTGGACATTTCTCTTATCTTCAGTTCCCCATTTAGACATACTACCTTTACATCTCGTAAGTCGTTGGGTAGGTTGTCCATCAGTACTCGTCTACGGAGGATAATCCCGTTAACCAATCGAGAGTCCCTGATGCTACCAGTTCCGCTCTTGAACATGGAAACGTGTTGGGCGGATGCCTCGCCCCTGTTGTCTAACACTGTGCTAAGAGCCTGGACAATTAGAGGTGTGAAGGACCCGAGGGCGGTCTCTGCAACTTTACCTCTGAGAGATGTCTCGGCCACTTTCAATAGCTTCTTTTCATCGCATTTTCTCAGGTCTGACTCTATCTGTAATCTAGCAGTCTGGAGTGATAATTCGTATCCATCAATCAGGGTTAGAGGGTGAAGTCCCTTCCTGAAAAGGTTGTTCGCCTCGATTAGCAGTGACCCGCACAGTAGCATCGTGGTTGTTACCCCGTCACCACAATCCTCCTCTTGCGACTCGGCCATGGATACCATCATTTTGGCGGCAGGATGCCTGACCAGAAGCTCAGCCACTATCTTCGCCCCATCGTTGGTGACTGCTGTGGTACCGTCCGTCTTGTAGAGCATCTTGTCTAGACCCCTGGGTCCAAATGTTGGCTTCAGAAGATCTGAGAATACTCTCGCTGCAACGATAAGCTTCTCTTGGACTTCCGTACCACTGGTGACCTTGGTGCTTTGTGGGGTGATTGCGACCTTGGGTCCATCTGAGTCCCCTTCCATGAGGGGTTACGGCACGAAAGGCTGACATGAATGCTTTGAGGAGGCAAAACGCACTAATTATTAGCAAAATATACGAATGTCTATGATAGTTAAAACTCAGGAATTATTGTGAAAATACCACGTAGGTCTGTCATATTCGTTTCCTCCATGATGCTAATCTGCTGCTTTTCGACCAGTGGTTCGGCTCAAATTCTGCCCGAGGCCGATGTGGAGTGCGAGGATTCGGTTACGTTGGATATATCTCCTGGTTCTGTAAAACAGGCAATTATTAATTGCGAACTGACGAATCCTACTTCTGGATCTGAGAGTATAGAAATCTCGTACCAATCTGGAAACCTGAACGTAGCTGGTCCGGGAAGCATGACCGTAGGAGGAGGAGAGTCTGTAGATTTCCAGATTGTTATAGCATCTACAGGCGAAATTCCAACTGGGATGTATGATATCAACGTGAGTGTCGTTGTCACTGAGTGGAACGGAGTGCCAGTGAGTGTGTTCGGATTCTCTGATGAGGATGTGGTCGAAGTGGAAGTTCAACCATACACCGTATGCTCTTCATCCGGTCCTTCTGCGATTTTCTCTGAGGCGGGAGACGACGTATTGTTCTCTGTTGTTTATAGTTGCGACAGCAACGAAGAGAATTCTCTGGAAGTCTCACTACACCTCCTTGAAGAAGGGAGTAGCCAGGAGACTATGTGGCCCTCTGGGTTCAATGATATGTCTGTAGATACTTGTAGAGTGGAGAATCCGATGGGCTCAGTAAACTGTGATTTCATCCTGACCACACCCTCCAATCTTCAGAGCAAATGGGAGGGGTGTCTAATCGTAGTAGACGAAATGACAGATCTGATGTGGGGTTGTTCTAGCGAGTTTGCTTTCTCTCTCACCGTTAATGAGAAGGAGACCGTAGTTCCATCTGTTGGTTTAGATGTGAATGGAACTTTTCTTGAAGACTTGGGTATTACCGAGGAGAATCAGAGTTTGTTGATTGGAGCGGGTTTGGGAGGGGCGATTCTGATGGTTTCACTGTTCATACTCTACAGGAGAAGAAGAGGCTAGCCCAATACGGTTACCATCCACCTGATTGACAGGGAAGAGGTGGCTCCTAGAGCCAATGAGGCAATTGATTCGAAGTGGAATGTGTTGGTGTAGATATAGAAGAGGAAAAGTGTGAGTAGGAGGAAGACGCCCAGATCTAACATGTCGTTCTTACCAAATCCTGATCTCTGGATGATATGATCCCTCTCTTTAATCCCCAAAACGATAGTGGCCATGGCTGCTGCTAGAATGGAATGGCCTACGATCCAGCCCAGTGTTTCGCCGAACAGGACGACTAAATCGTCCTGGAACCCAGCAAGGATGGTTGATGCTATGTTCACCATGTCCCTCGGTTAGGCTCCGAACCTTTGAACAATATGTAAGCGAGTGCACCTTGGTTGATTGGAATGAGTACGTTTTAACCTCACTATTGTGGGGATTTATTACGAATGCCCATGTAGAAGAATTGGGGATCAGATGTATATTCCGGGGGCTTGGACACTGAAGCAACTCATTACAGATCCTGGGTCCCTATTCGATAGATCACCCAAGAACCCGGATGGGACCAAGATACTAACCGAAGAGAGTGAGTTAGTAGAAATGTTCCTCAAGGAGCCGATTGACATATGGGTAAACTCATTCGGGGGGGGCACGCTCAAACTTCATCGTAAACCTGCTGGAGCGCAAATACACTGTAAGAAACGAGGCGCACAGGGTCAAGGGGTGCCATTACATCAGGCCTCTCGATGTGGGAATTGAAATGGGTGCCTTCTGCTTTGTAGATGACTTCGGCTTGGCTCTAAGCTCCCAGATAAACAGGGGCTTCACTTTCAATTACAACAAACTAAGAGACGACGTCAGCGAATTCTCTGTGGAAAGGTGGATCGAGATGGTATCGAAGCAAATTGACAATTGGACGGTGGGGAGTTTCTTTCCGGTGGTCCTGATAAACACGGATCGCATTACGGAAAACGCAGCTGAATTCGAGAAAACCTTCGAAGTTCCATTCTCTGGTTTTCAGGTAAGAAAGACTAGAGAAATGCATCCGAGCCTAGAGCCATTCCAAAAGCAAATCTCCGAAGTCAATGAGAAATTGGCAGAACTCCCGGATTTTGCTATTGTGGGAGTAAATTAGAGGCATGGATTTGACTATTTCTAGAGAAGACTCGGCGAGGATTTACTCCACTCTGGACCAGTCAGGAGTTTTTTCTGGAGGTAGTCAGAATGACTTCCATGATGCAGGAGAAAACCAATTGGTCATACTTACTCATTTCGGATTAAAGCCGTCTTCAATGGTCTTGGACATCGGCTGCGGATGTCTTAGAGGAGGTAGGTGGCTCATTCCGTATCTAAATTCGGATTGTTACTTCGGTGTGGAGCCCAATGTAGAAATGCTTGAGATAGGGAGAAAAATAGTAATCGATTCTAAACTACTGCAAGATAAGCAACCAAAATTCAACACGAATTCAGATTTCGAGTTCGACGTGTTCGGAACAACTTTCGATTATTTCATTGCGAGATCAATATGGACGCATTCTTCTAAAAAACAGATAGAAAAGATGCTGGATCAATTTGTCAGACATTCGTCCGCCTCAGCGAGATTCCTGACTTCCTACATGAGGCCAAGAATACCAATCCTAGATGACTACAAGGGAGAGAGTTGGGTTGGTAAGAGCCATGAATCCGATGAACCAGGAATTACTAGGCATAGTCTCAGATGGATAAAAAAAGCCTGTTTAAGCAGGGGACTGAAAGCAATTAGTATAGATGAGCCAAAGCTGAACTATGGGGCACAAATATGGTTGTTGATTGAGAGGACGCAGTAGGCTACCCTCTGAAAGTTCACCCTCATTTGGTAGTGATCGAGTCTATCGATTTTCGAAGTCGGTTCACGTGTCTTTCAGGAGTAAGGCCGAGTTGCTGGATTCGCGTCGCACCTTCCCTTGCCCATGACTCTCTCGTTTCCTCGTCCTTGGCTTGTTCAAAGGCTTTCTTCCAAGCTTCCAGGTCGCCTCTACTAAGCAGTCTTCCATTTACTCCATCTACGATTGTGTCGGTGTATCCTCCAAAGTCAACAAACAACGGGGGCGTTCCAATGGCCATAGCCTCTACAGGCGTCAAGCCGAATGCCTCTCCATGCGAGAAGCCGATCACAGCCCTTGCGTTCCTGAAAATAGCGCACATCTCTATTGAGTTCAAGTTGGAAAGAATTTGTGCATCAACCCCCAGGGAACGGGCCTTTTTTTGGAATAGTTCGTTTTGCTCTGAAGAGCCTCCTCCGATTACCACCAGATCGAGATTGCATCCAGAAACATGCTCAAGTGCCTCGAAAACTCCCTTGAACCTGCTCATGTTGCCAACCGTAACCAAATACGGAGAGTCTTGGCTCCTAAATTTCCTCAGAGCCTCCTTTTCCTCACCTGACGGGTTTGAGTTGAATTCGGAAATATCAACCACAGGATACAGGACCCCGCCCTCTATCTGATATTCCTTCCACAGTCGAGAGGCTGAGAATTTGGAATTGGCATTTATTATCCAAGAGTTGTTTGTCTTGAACCTTTGAAACTGAGAAATTATCCTTCTTCTGTGATAGAATTGGAGAGTATGAACCAATTTTGCTCTCCACAAC
>CACGIE010000020.1 GCA_902573015.1 uncultured Candidatus Poseidoniales archaeon
AGAGTAAGCTCCAGGTTCTGACAAGCTATCTCGGAAATGCACTCTCCACAGTGGACAGGAGTTCCTATCTCAGGGTGGTCCTCGATTATAATCGTTGAAAGCCCCTTACGTGAGCATTGTAGAGCGGCGTTTCCACCGCCAGGACCAGCCCCCACCACAAGTACGTCGCAGACCGTCATTTCGTCGCCCACGTATCTACGGTAAGGGCACTATCAAAGAAACCCTCGGTTTGATAGACTCCAAAACAGACAAACCTTCTCATGCCAAGAGCACTGCGTTATGACATGGGTTGGAGGAGTCTAGAGGAATTCATACTGGCTCTGGAACAGAGAGGCGAATTGCTGAGAGTGAGCCATCCAGTCGATGTTGAGTTAGAGGCGGGTTGTATCGCAGACCGGCTGGTGAAGAGGAACGGCCCAGCGGTTATCTTCGATCAGCCAAGATTAGGTGATGGAAGTATCAGCAGATACCCCCTAGCCATGAACCTCTTCGGGACCCGTGATAGGACCAATCTCGCGCTAGGTGTAGTTGAGCCAAAGGAGATTGGTGAAATGATGACTGGGCTCATGAAGCCGGATATAGGAGGGATTCTAAGGAGGCCGTGGACAGGTCTTAGGTTGCTGAGACAAGGAATTTCAATGGCTCCTAGGAAGGTCTCGAGGGGGAGGTGTCAGCAGGTTAGGATGAATAATCCTGACGTGACTAGGCTTCCCATCCCAACGACCTGGCCGCAAGATGGCGGTCCCTTCATGACGCTCCCACTTGTTGTCACATCGGATCCAGAAACCGGAGTTCACAACCTTGGTATGTATAGGAGCCAGGTTTTCGGCCCCGGTGAAGTCGGCCTTCACTGGCAGAAACACAAGCATGGTGCGGACCATGCTGAGGCATCAGACGATAGGATGCCAGTTGCGATTTGTCTTGGAGGCCCACCTCAGGTAATCTTCAGCGCGATCTCCCCCCTTCCGGACAATCTCTCAGAGTACGAGTTTGCAGGTCTGCTTAGTGGAAGGCGACTCAAGATTACAAAATGCCTGACCAATGATTTGTGGGTTCCAGCAGACTGTGATTTCGTAATTGAAGGATACACCCTCCCCTCTGAGAAAAGGATCGAGGGGCCATTCGGAGATCACTTCGGCCACTACTCGTTGGAAGATGAGTATCCAGTGATGCACGTTACAGCAATCACTCACAAGAAGGATCCAACTATTCCCATGACTATAGTGGGCATACCACCAATGGAGGATGGTTATCTTGGGGAGGCGATTGGCGATGCCCTACTGCCAGTGCTGAAGTTCCAGCATCGAGATGTGATTGATACTTTTCTACCACTTGAGACTGGTTTCCACAACCTGGCTATTATTTCCTCCAAGCAGAGGTTTCCTCGTCAAGCCCGCAAGACAGCTCTGGGACTTCTGGGTGCAGGACAGATGATGTTCCTAAAAGTGGTCATAGTGGTTGATGAAGGGCATCCCGTGAAAGACCTCGAAGAGCTCTTAGATGCGCTCGATAGCAAAGTGAAGATTCCCGAGGACCTAGTGATATTGAGAGGAATGGTCGCTGACTCATTAGCTCACACTTCTCCATGGGAAAACATACATGACAAGTTGATTATCGATGCAACGACACCATCAGAAGGAGATCCGATTGGCCTTCCTACAGAGACTAATGCGAGTGAGTCACTCGCTATCTCTGCATCTGCGATTGACGGCGTGCTGCAGGCAAGGATGATGCGTCCTTCTATGATGGTAATTACCACTGAAGTAGAAGGTAGTCCTAGTCCTGAAGAGAGCATGGAGGAGACGGATGATCATTTGGCGCGTCTTCAGAGAGAGAAGATTGCGGGAATAAGAGATTCTATCTGGAGTCTTGGGGCTGCTAAAGGCCTGAAGTGGCTATTCATCACAGACTCTGATGCTAATCTAGAAGATGAAGACTGGAAGAGAAGACTTCTTTGGCAGCTTTTCTGTAGATTCGATGTGGGTAGGGATCTTCACTTCGACGAGTCGAGGGGCAGAGTGGCTTGGGATGCAACCGTTCCAATCCCCTCTACTGAGGGGCCTCTGCCGGTTAGAAGATGGCCTGCTGTCACCTTGCATGATCCTGAGATGGTTAGTCGGGTTGATGCATGGCTCTCTCAGAGGATTTGATATGGGCGCAAGGGAGATTCTTGAGTTCGTAAAGATCGAGCACACACTATTCTCACTCCCTTTCGTTCTGATTGGTTTCGTACTGGCAGACAATGAGTTTGGTAGTGAGATGTCAGATGGGTTATGGATTATTTTGGCAGCAGTTGGAGCCAGAGGGCTAGCAATGGCACTTAATCGAATCATAGACAGGGAAATAGATGCAGAGAACCCGAGAACTTCCTCGAGGCACCTGCCGTCTGGAACAATGTCAGTTCATGCAGCATGGTTACTCTCAGGAATATTTCTTGCTATGCTACTGTTCTCTGCATGGATGCTGAATGAAGTAGCGCTGAAGATGTCTTGGCTTCCTGTGGCCGCCTTTGTGATATACCCCTATACGAAGAGGTTCTCATGGTTTTGTCACTTCTGGATTGGTTTCTGTCTTGCCCTTGCACCAGCGGGTGCATGGGTTGCAATCGCTGCTGATCACCATGGATGGGAGGCAATTTTCGGAATGGGCCAAGAGCAACTGGAGTTTCTCTGGTTCCCGGAAGTATTCTTCATTTCTCTGGGTGTTGCTCTTTGGATTACTGCATTCGATGTTAACTACGCAATAATGGACAAGGAAGTTGACAGGCAACAGGGGATTAAGTCTTTCCCAGCAATCTTCGGAAGCATCGCTACTAGGAATCTAAGTGTATTTCTGACAATCGGATGGGTGATCTGCTTCCTCCTTGCTGGGATGCATGAATTCACAGAATCAGGTAGGTTTAGTTCACCGGTTTGGATCATTTCTGTCCTCCTTATGGGCTTAGTTAACCTGTATGTCATGACTAAGCTTGCGGAATCATCTTCTAATTCCATAGAAGAAATGGGAAGCTATCAGAATATACTGTTCCTTTCTTCTATGCTAACTGGCTGGGTCCTTCTAGGGAGTATGATTTACGTAGGTTAATCCCTTGAATTGAAAATATCGAGGTATAACGATGTTCGTACTTCAGTCAGAATATGATAGCGCGGGTGATCAGCAGCAGGCGATCGACACGCTGGTAAAACAAATCGAAGATGGGCAGGAAAGATGCGTTCTTCTTGGCGTCACGGGGTCGGGGAAGACCTTCGCTATGGCGAAGATAATTGAGAGGATGCAGTTGCCTACGCTAATACTCTCACACAACAAAACACTAGCACGTCAAATCTGGCAGGAGATGTCCGGATTGTTCCCAGATAACTCAGTTGAGTACTTCGTTAGCTATTACGACTACTATCAGCCTGAGGCTTACATCCCTGGACGAGACCTCTACATCGACAAGGAGCTGCAGATGAATGAGAGAATAGAGCAAGAGCGCTTCTCGACGGTAGCTTCTCTTGTTTCTCGTCCAGATGTGATTGCAATAGGGACGGTTTCCACAATCTACGGTCTAAACCCTCCAGAGGTATTCCAGCAGAATCACTTGAGGCTACATGTGGGACAGACTGCTGATCCTCAGGATGTAGTGAGGAGTCTCGTGGAGCTTCAGTATCGAAGAACGAGTAGAGAGATTACCAGAGGAGACGTTCGACTCAGAGGAGAGGTTCTCGACGTGTGGATGCCAAGCAGGGATGACCCAATAAGAGTCAAATTCGGATGGGAGGGGATTGAGAGGATACAAGTCTGCGAGGCAGTGTCTTGGGAGCCTCTGGACGAGTTCGAAGAGGCTTGGATACATCCAAGAGAGTTCTACATGACAAGTGAGGATAGATTCAACCAAGCCCTGGAGGATATTGAGAAAGAGCTGGATGAAAGATTGGACTGGTTCGAATCAAAAGATGGGGGCCTTGAGGCTCATAGACTTGAGCAGAGAACTAGATTCGATCTAGAGATGCTGGATGAAGTTGGCTCTTGCAAGGGGGTCGAGAACTATTCGATGCACTTCGATGGGCGAAGTAGGGGCGAGAGGTCGTACTGCCTTCTGGACTTCTTCGCCAGCAATGCAGAGCAATTCCATGGAGGGTCAGACCGATATCTGGTAATCATGGATGAGTCTCACGTGACACTGCCCCAAGTGGGAGGGATGTTCGGGGGGGATTTCTCAAGAAAGAAGAACCTAGTGGACCATGGATTCAGACTTCCGTCCGCGTACGATAACCGCCCACTTAGGATAGACGAGTTCCAAACTCTAGTCCCTCAGATGCTCTACGTTAGTGCTACTCCGGGAGAGCGGGAGCTGAGGCACCTTGCAGAGGTGACAGGGCAAGACGTCCCTTCGGGACTGATGCATGTGGACGGCGGGGGCGGTGCCAGAAAGTCCGAAGCCGGGAAGACGGAGACTAAGCAGAGTTTGGAGGAGTTACTGGAAAATATAGATGGAATAGCTAAAATGGAAATAAGGCCTACTGGACTTCTAGATCCGGAGATAGAGGTTAGAAGTACAGAGGGACAGGTACAGGATCTGCTTAGCGAGATCGGAGATAGGGTTAGTCGTGATGAACGAGTCCTAGTTACAGTGATGACGATCAAGTTCGCGGAGGAAGTTGCCGAGTACCTAGAAGGGATGGGGGTCAAGGCACACTACCTCCACAGCGAGATAGATACATTGGAGAGAACTGAGATAATCAAGGCACTCAGATTGGGTCTGATTGATGTGATTGTGGGAATTAATCTACTTAGAGAAGGTCTGGATATTCCCGAGGTTTCGCTTGTAGCAATTTTTGATGCTGACAAGCAGGGCTTCCTACGGAACGAAAGGTCCCTTCTCCAGACCATTGGAAGAGCTTCAAGGAACGTAAATGGCTCTGTAATTCTGTATGCTGATTCTATCTCTGCCTCAATGGAAGCGGCCATCAGTCAGACGGTGAGGAGGAGAGTCATGCAAGGAGAGCATAACGAAAAGAATGGAATAGTCCCTAAGACCATCGAAAAGGCCTTGCCCGTAATGGGGTCTGAGATGGAGGACCTAGTCTCTGGAGTTGCTGGTAGGGGGAGTGAAGGCGGTAGGAGAATGGTCGCCAAGCCTCCGGGTAAGAAGGGTCTGGAGGGTCTAGCAAAGAGATTTGGACTAGGTGCTGGCGTCTGGAATAACTCTGATTCGGTTCTAGAAAACGTAAGTCAGCCTGAGTGGATAGGTGAAGAGGGAGGGGATCTCGAAGATAATGATGGCGAGGCAGATGTTATTTCCAGGCTTGAGATGGAGATGAGGCAGGCTGCAGATAGGCTGGACTTCGAGAGAGCAGCAGAACTGAGAGACAGAATATACAGAATTCGGAATACCACCAATTGAAGCCCAGAGGGTTGTGCGGGTACCATGGTTGGATACTCCCGTGATGATTTCGAAGTCCCTGTAGAGGACTATGATTTTTCGAGAGTTTCTGATGTTGGATCTTTGATAGATCAGATGTCTCGAGCTGGTGGTTTCACTGCATCGAAGTTGGCTAGGGCCAGGGATATCTTGAGAGAAGCAATTTCAAGATCCGATGGAGAGGGAGTCCTCAACTGGCTATCATTCCCTGCCTGTCTATGCGCTACAGGAACCAGGGGATTCTTCATTGAAGCACTGAAGAGGAGAGCATACAACGTAGTCATAACCACATGTGGAACTCTCGATCATGACATAGCCAGAGTATACAGGAGTTACTTCCATGGAGACTTCAGTCTAGATGACGTTGCTTTGGCTGAGGAGGGCCTGAACAGGCTTGGCAATGTGGTGATTCCGAATGAGTGCTACGGCGAGATTCTAGAGAGGGTCGTACTACCTTGGCTGGAGGAGATTGAGGATGAGAGGAAGTCTGTAGACGATGCAAACCCCTGGAGAGGCTTTGGTTCAGTGGAACTATGCTGGGCGATAGGTGACAGGATAGATGACCCTGGTTCTCTTCTTCACTGGGTTGCTAAGAATAGGATTCCGATGGTTATACCAGGAATTACCGACGGCTCGATAGGTTCTCAATTATTCATGCATAGACAAAAGAGTCCGGATTTCATGATTGATGTTCTAGCAGACGAGCAGGTTCTCTCCGACTTGATTTGGACAGCAGATGAAAGCCATGGTCTGATGGTAGGAGGGGGGGTTTCCAAGCATCACGTAATCTGGTGGAACCAGTTCAGACAAGAGTCGGGTATGGATTCAGCAGTTTCCATCACCACTGCCCCAGAGTTCGACGGATCCCTCTCTGGAGCTAGACTGAAGGAGGCTATTTCATGGGGCAAGATTCGTCCCAATGCAGATCAGATTGTCGTTGAGGGAGAGGCAAGCCTGATTCTTCCCATCCTCGGTTCTGACTTATTTGCTAGCAAGTGAGATCTGTGCCGGAGAAACGGCTATTAGTCCACATTTTCCGGATTGAATTATGACAGTCAGAGAGATGATTCAGGACATGATAAATGAATTGACGGAAGCCATTGCAGATGCTGAGAAGCACGACTCTGGGAACAATGCTGCAGGAACCAGAGTTAGGAAAGTAATGCAAACTTGCAAGAGCCTTGCTCAGGATGTGAGAGTGAAGGTTCAAGGAGACAAGAATTCTCGCTAATCTGTATGGGCAATCATTTCCATTATTGAGACTCTCATTGGCACCATAGGATGCCAACCCTCGGCGCCTATTGCAATCAGAGCTTGATGGAGACTGCCTAAGTCCGTAGTTTCGGATCTTTCAGAATAAATCCCTCTCACGGGACTGGGGACTTCGGATAGAGACTCGATAGTGTGGGAGTGATTGATTGCATTGTTGTAACGCTCCCAGAGAATTCTTATCTCGTCGATAACGTGCTCCGATGACCATGCTCTCCTACCGCACATTCTGAAGGTCCCGGATAGATTGGGTTCCTTCTCATTCAAGCAGAAGCAGGAAATTGCGTCAGTTACATCCCTGACATTGACCCAGAACCTGTCCCTAGGTTCGACTTTTGGTTCTCCTCCGCCCTTAATTTGTCGTATCCAATCTATCATTATCTCATTTCCCCAGTTCCTCCCACCATTCGGAATGACTACATCCTTCAATTCCACTACTATCGTTGATTTCGGAGGATTTGAGCCCATGGGAATAATCGCAATATCGCAATCCTCTTCTTGATCAATTCCCACAACCAGTTCAGAGTCAGAAGGATCTTCCACTATCGAGGCTCCGGATCTTTGTAGCCTCTCTTCCAGTGCTTCCCTAAGGCCGTCCGATTTTCCGGAAACATGCACGTTTCTGAGCATGATAACGCATCAATTAGTTTGCCTCAATAGACTTGGAGGTGAATGCGATGAGCGCGTCCCTCAGAATTCCAATTATCATGTCTATCTCCTCGGTTGTAATTGCAAAGTGAGGAGTGAACCTCAGAGCATTCTGGCCTCCATGGATGACCCCGAGTCCATTCTTCCTACACCATTCCTCAACACAGCCAAAACCGACTACTGGAAGCTTCTGCGGATCGAGTTCAGCACAAAGCAATAGCCCAGTCCCCTGAACTTCAGTGATTGTTCCCGGTAGTTCTTGAGATAGATCTCTCAACTTAGAAACGAATTCTTCGCCCCTATCCTTGATGTTCTTTCTTAGCTCAGGAGTGACTCTATCTAGAGTAGAAATTGCAGTCTCCAAAGCTCTTGGATTCGTGGTCATTGTATTACCATAGATTCCTACAACGTACAATTCGGCCGCTCTGTCTGAGAGCCCCACAACAGATAGTGGGTACTGTCCTGCATTCAGAGCCTTGGACCAAGTCTCCATATCCGGTACAAGACAGTCCTGGAATCCCTCATAATCAACAATACTCAAGCATCCTTGCCCTCTCAATCCTGCTTGAATTGAGTCGACTATGAGCATGCTTCCATGTTGTGTACATAGAGATCTCGCCAAATCGTAGAACTCTCGAGTTACGCATAGTCCGGGATTTCCTTCCCCCATCACTGGCTCCATAGCCATTAGTTCGATGAAGAAGCCTTCTTCTTCTGCACTCTTGAAGGCCCGTCTTAGAGAATCGAGATCATTGCTAGGTACGAATATCACATTATCCCTTTCTCTGAAAGATGCTAGATTCTTCTCGTATTTCTCACTACATGAGTCAGAAATCTGGGCTGGTCTGTGGGTTCTCCCGTGGAATGCCTCCACCAGAGCCAGCATCTTGGTTGGTTTTCCTTCGTGAATCCCTCCCTTCCCAGTAAGTTTGAGGGTATTTGCGTCTGCTATTCTTATCGAGATAGTAACCGACTCTGATCCACTATTCAGACAAACGAATTTAGAAAATGGACACTTGCCTCTAGTATGTCCAACTTCCTTCTTGAGTCTGTCAGAGAGTCTCTTTTGACTAAATGAGGGAGTCATGACGTTTGCCATAACCCAGTTCTGCTGCATTGAATGAATCACGTCATCTGGACCATGTCCCATCCCAAGCATCCCATATCCCCCATTATCATGAATTACAGCTCCATGAGAGGTAACAATCCAAGGACCTCTTGCCGCTATTGCCACGTACGGATTAACTGTTGCAGCAGAGTAGAAATTTACGTAGTCAGATTGGAGAAGAGAAGATAATTCGCCCTCATTCATGGAAAGTAAACTATCTCCCATTTCGTTGATTAGGCTTTGAAAATTGACAGAGGCCTCCTCAATTGCCCTACTTAGAGAAGGGTCGATCTGTAGAAACTCAGAGATTGTGGGGTCGGGGAGCCCGTCTGTCTCAGCTTTACCTGTAGAAGATCGGATTTCGTACAATGCCTGGAGGCTTCCCACCATC
This sequence comes from uncultured Candidatus Poseidoniales archaeon, assembly GCA_902573015.1. GTDB lineage: Archaea > Thermoplasmatota > Poseidoniia > Poseidoniales > Thalassarchaeaceae > UBA36. The sequence goes on from CACGIE010000020.1 coordinate 8,821, forward strand.
ACTATGGGGCAAGAGAGCACACACATCAATCTTCTCCGAAGTTGGTCAGGAGAGACATCAGAAATTCGCGGAAAAGGAACTTAGCATCTTTTCTGATAATCACTAAAAAAATTAAACTAAAATTAATTTTTCAATTGGAAATTTAATAATTCCTTAAATTTTTCAATTGAATTATCAGTCTTGGTTTACGAATAATATAAGTGCCACTCCGGCCTCTGGGGCTCAGGAGAGGCAAGGGGGATGCGCTCCTCCCCTGAGGGAAAACAATGGTAGAGGACTACGAAATACAGGAAATGATACACAGAGACGTATACGTCGGAGACAAGCATGTTGGAGTGGTGGTTGGAGAGAGATTCCACCCCAGAGATGAGTTTGTCAAGTCTCTAAGAATTAAGGTCGAGGGAGAGGTTGCTAGTGAATTCATGAGGAAGCCAGCAGATCTGGCACCACTGGCAAAGGAGTTGGTCCACAGTATCAGGCCCGATGGCGGTATCAAACTATCAAAGTCTATGAGAGAGTTACAGAGGAGATGGAGAAATACGGTCAGAATTCAAGAAGATCTGTATGCTCCTGATGAGCTTCTAGATAGGGCTGTACTTGACAATGACGGAATGGATATTGGTAACGTTGTTGAGTTAATCAAAATCAAGAGGACCTACAAGGGCCTGTTAGTCAAACCACATTTCATGGTGAGAGCGAGGCATGGCCTTCCAGAGACGATAGCAGTACCCTGCGGACAACTAGCAAAGACTACTTCCAGGCTGGATGAAGTCATTCTGAAGTGTACCTTTTCGAGACTGATTACGCTACCCAGTTACATGAAGTTGAACTTTGAGGATTACGAGGAAGAGTGATTTCTCCTTGAGTAGCCTTCAAATCACAATCCCATGTGCCGTTGACGCTCAAGGGCGCGTAGCTTAGTTTGGCTGGAGCACCCGGCTGATAACCGGGAGGTCACAGGTTCAAATCCTGTCGTGCCCACCAATATTGACTGAAATTAGGTCATCAGCACGACAAGAAGCATCATGAAGGGACTGCCTGTCGCTGTGTTCAAATGCCAGTTCTGAGCGGGGCCTCAGGAGTAGATATCGCATCTGGACTTTCTGCTATTCTTGGCATGGAATATGTTGCACTAGAAAGTAGAAGGTTCCCCGATGGTGAGGCTTATGTGAGGATCCCTCCCGAATCTATAGAGTCAGTGAGATCGGAGAGGGTGGTTCTTGTTTCCAATACGTTCCCTGATTCAGGCATAATGCAAACTCTATTCCTACTTGGTGCTATTAGAGACGTGAGGAAGGGCGATCTTTCCAGTTTGAAGGGAGAGTGGGAGGGTGAAACGCACGATGTTGGTCCTGGTATTTTCCTGGCTATTCCATACTATGGATACGCTAGACAGGACAAGAGGTTCGGTTTCGGAGAGTCAGTTTCTGCTAAGCTAGTTGCTGATTTGCTATCGGAACTATGTGATGGGATTGCAATTCTGGATCTTCATGCACCAGAAGTACTTGGAGACATGGGGGCTGATATTGAGTTTGTGAGCTCTATGCCAGAGATAGCAGAGAGCCTCCAGAGGGACGTGGCTCCAGATTTCATTCTGAGCCCAGACAAGGGTGCAATCTCAAGAGTTACCGAAGTTGCCGAGTTAATTGGTTGTGACTTCTCATACTTGGAAAAGAAGAGGATAGACGCGCATACTATAGAGCATACTCCGAAAGATCTTGATGTCTCAGGCAAGGTGGTAGCCATCGTCGATGACATGATTAGTACTGGAGGTACCATCTGTAGGGCTAGTGATGCTCTCAGAAGACAGGGGGCTGTAGAGGTCCATGCTGCCTGTACTCATGGACTATTCACAGGTGGGGCACTATCTCGTCTAGCAAATCACGTTGATGGAGTATACACTACTGATTCTCTTCCAAATCCAAGGGCTAGTGTTTCTGCGGCTCCGGCATTGGCCAGGGGATTGAGTGAAATGATGAGCAGAGCGCCTCATAACGGCTGACTGGATGCAATACGCTGCGTTTATATCGGTCATGCCGTGCGGCGGCTTACTAACACGAGGAGATGTTCCAATGAGTGTACACATTGTTTTCGAAACACCCCAAGACGTACAAGAGCAAGTTTACGAGATGGTCAAGAGCCTAGGAAAGGATGGCAAGGGGCGCCTAAAGAAGGGTGCCAACGAGGTCACCAAGTCTGCAGAGCGAGGAACGGCGCAGATGGTAGTGATGGCGGAGAACGTCAACCCAGGCGAGCTTCTGGCCCATATCCCGATGATTTGCAAAGAGAAGGAGATTCCTTTCATCTACGTGGAGGACCAGGCATACCTGGCAGAGGCTGCGGGGATGAGCACAGGCACCAGGACAGCGGCGATTGCGGTAATGCAAGTGGAGAAGGATGGGATGGATCGATTCAACGAGGTCAAGTCTCATTTCGAGACACTCTCGTCATGATTTTGGAGGTTTGATGTATGGCAACAGAGGCATGGCCTGCTGAAGTTGTTGAGATAGTAGGCAGAACCGGGCTCACTGGCGAGGCTATGCAAGTCAAGGTGCGTGTTCTCGATTCTGACAATCCTCGTGACGTTGGTCGAATCATCACCAGAAATGTGCTCGGCCCAGTTAGAGGACCAGATCCAGTAACAGGAGAGGGCGGAGATATTCTGATGCTCAGAGATACCGGGAGAGAAGCCCGAAGGATAGGTTCGAGGTGATTTTGTGCCAGAGCAGAGGATTTGCAGCTTCACAAACGAGGAGATAGAGCCCGGTACAGGAATGATGTACGTCAAGAGGGATGGTTCTGTCTACTGGTTCAGGGACAGCAAGTCCAGGAAGAACATGCTCAAGCTGAAGAGGAACGCTAGGAGGCTCAAGTGGACTCGGCGCTACGAGAAGGGCGGAATTAAGTGACCTTGTGGGTTACTCATCTTTCGGCTCCCACCAGGAAGACTCCCCCGTATTTGGAACCGTAACGGGACCGTCAGAATCGTGAGGCATCCCTTCCTGGTGCTTCCAGCAGTAATCAGTCGATCTAAATGTCAGTGAACGGCAATCGGCAAATTGGCACTTCTTGCTCCTATGACGGTTTGCAAGTGTGACTGGGCCTTTCGATTCACCAAATGCAGGTATTGCGCTCGCACCCGTAGCCCCAACGGCAAAAATATCAATCAGGCAGCATAACACTTCTAGAAGCTGTACTACCATGTTATGGTGTTTTTAGTAGAAGAAATAAGTCTGCCTACGTCATTGGGCAGTTATTCTGTAGTCGACTCTAGCTCTGTCATTCTCGTCAGTGATAAGGCCACCCGGAGGTTGAGCTTCTCCACAGTCTGTGTTGTCAATCACTGTGATGTAAGTCCCGGCATCTATCGTTGCCTCAAGGTTCGAAGCAGCGGTATTTGGATCACTGAGATCGGCAAGATACACGAAGCTATCGCATTCCTCGTATTTGTCATAATTTAATTCCGTCATGGTGTAGAGGTCTATGTTAGGCCCATCCTGCTTTTCTAGGGAGATTCTGATAGTTGATGGAGATTCAATGGTCCAAGTCAGCTTGATGTGCTGGTCCTCATTGACGAATGTATTGTCATCAAAAAGCTCCTGCTCTGGGTTGACGGCGTCATTCACATCATCCATACATCCTGGAAGAACGACGCAAAGTGAAATCAGTAGCGCTAGTTGGGTTCTCATGATGCTACACGAGAAGGCAAGTGAATTAACCATTGCATGTGATTATCAGACAGAAAACGGCAGAGGATAGTTCTGCTTTTGCTACCAACCAATACTGCTCTCGTTGAAATAGGGGAGGGGTTTCGGCCGGGACATGGGAGAAATGCAGACGACCTTCGTGATGATCAAGCCTGACGGTGTTCAGAGGGGCCTGGTGGCTGACATAATCGGTAGATTCGAGACCAAGGGCCTACGACTAGTAGGACTGAGGCAATTGATCCCTCCTATGGAGTTGGCAGAGGCTCACTATGAGGTTCACAACGAGAGGCCCTTCTACAGTGGCCTAATCGAGTTCATCACATCTGGCCCAGTAGTGGCGATGGCATGGACCGGAGTCGACGCGATTAGCGTGGCTCGCAACATAATTGGACCTACTGACGGTCGAACTGCCGCTCCTGGTACCATCAGGGGGGACTTCGCTATGGATATCGGTCACAATGTTATCCACGGCTCTGACGGTGAGGACACGGCCTCCTTCGAGTTGGGACTTTGGTTCCCAGACGGTCTAGTCGAATGGGTCCGTGACGCAGAAGCGCACATCTACGAATGAGTGAATCAATTCTGAAGGGGAAGGAGCATGGAGTGGGTGAAATGTCGGAACGTAGACAACCCATCGTCGCTGTCCTAGGTCATGTTGACCATGGTAAGACATCCCTGTTAGATCACGTGAGGTCTCTAGGGGAGCAGAGCCGTTCTTCTGTGATGGATAGAGAGGCGGGGGGAATAACGCAGCACATCGGGGCAACTGAGGTACCTTCAGAGGTTCTGAACGAGCTTTGCGCCCCCCTTCTTGGTGGTAAGAAATTCGACTCATCGGGACTTCTATTCATCGATACTCCAGGACATCACTCATTCTCGTCTCTCCGCTCAAGAGGAGGGTCTCTGGCTGACATTGCGATTCTGATGGTGGACATTATGGAGGGGTGCAGGCCACAGACCAGGGAGTCCCTGCGGATTCTCAAGCAATCCAAGACCCCGTTCGTAGTTGCTGCCAATAAGGTGGACAGGATCCACGGATGGGATGCGGAAGAGGGTAGATCCATGGCGATATCGATGAGGGGTCAGTCCAAAGAGTCCCTGGGACTTTTCGACCAGAGATACTGGGAACTAGTCGGTCAGTTCGCTGAAGAAGGATTCAATCTCGAGAGATATGAGAAGATCAAGGATTTCACCAAAGAGATAGCCATGGTGCCAATTTCTGCTAGGGAGGGAGAGGGTATCCAGGATCTTCTGGCTGTCGTGATAGGGCTTGCAGAAAGATATCTTTCCGACCAGTTGACAGATGTAGATGGCTCTGGAGAGGCCACAGTTCTGGAGATGAAGGAAGAGAGGGGGCTTGGAAAGACCCTGGACCTGATCCTACACAGGGGGTCAATCAGGAAGGGCGATGAGATTGTCCTAGTCAGCGACAGAGGAGGAATAAGCACCCATGTGAAGGGGCTATTCTCTCCCAGAGGGATGAGTGAGATGAGAGATGCGGGGGATCGCTGGGACAACACCGAGGCTGCCTATGCTGCAGCAGGTGTCAAGATTAGTGCACCATCATTGGATGGGGTCTTGGTAGGGACTACTCTCAGGGTTGTGAATTCGGATCAGGAGAGGAGCGCTGCCATTGCAGCGGCAGACGAAGAGGCGAACCTCTCTATTGAGCTCGACGAAGAGGGAGTGTGCATCAAATCCGATACAGTGGGTGGTCTCGAAGCCCTGGCAAAAGAGTTGCGAGAAGTGGGCGTTCCAATCCGAGAGGCTTCAATAGGGAAAGTAAGTAGAAGGGACGTTCGAAGTGCAGAGGCATCCTCGGATCCTCTTCATAGAATAATTATGGCATTCAGTACTGAAATTCTAGAGGAGGCGGAAGATGAGATTTCCTCTTCTGAAGCAGGAGTCAAGCACATAGGCTCGGATATCATCTACCGAATCCTAGAGGAGAGAGAGGAATGGGTGGAGGCCAGGAAGAACGAGCTTGAAGAGGAGAGCAGAGAAATAGTGGTTTACCCCGGGCGGATAATGCTCCTACCAGACCATACTTTCAGGGTCTCGAAACCGGCTGTTGTAGGAGTGAGGGTACTGGCTGGGAGGGTCCACATAGGTCAAGGATTGCTGAAAGACGGAAATCGAGTAGGCAGGATCAAGTCAATTAGATCGGGGCAAGAGAGCCTCAAGGAGGCAAAGCAGGGTTCTGAAGTTGCGATCTCAGTCGATGGTGTTACTGTCGGTAGACAGATCGAGGAGGGGGATGTTCTACTAGTGGATATTCCGGAATCGCACGCTAGGAAGCTTAGGAAACTGGAGATGACTCCTGTGGAGGAGGAAGTCTACGAGGAGTTACTGGCCATACACAGGAAGAATGACCACTTCTGGGGCAGATAAGACCGGAACCCCGATTGTTCAAGGGCACCTAACACTCAAGTAGTCATGGAATCGGCATCGGACTCAGAGGGTTCAGTGTGACGATTGCTCAAGGTGGTGGATCTAGCTCTAAAGACCTGATTAGGTCAGTCTCGGGACATGCTAACAATCTAATGAGCGAGGTAGCCAAGGTTATCATCGGAAAGCCCGAGAATATCAGGAAGGTAGCCATCGGAATTCTAGCAAATGGTAACATCCTGATCGAGGACAACCCCGGTCTGGCCAAGACCCTGATGTCGAACACATTCGCTGAGGCACTCGGATGCAAGTTCAAGAGGGTGCAGTTCACTCCCGATCTTCTGCCTGCTGACATTATCGGGACATACATGTACGACCAGAAGACTGGTGAGTTCAGACCAAGGTTCGGACCTCTATTCACCAACATTCTTCTTGCAGACGAGATAAATAGGGCCCCTCCTAAGACTCAGGCTGCATTGCTAGAGGCTATGGAGGAGAAGCAAGTAACGATTGAAGGAATCACTCACAAGCTACCGGCTCCGTTCGTGACAATGGCTACCCAGAACCCAATCGAACAAGAAGGGACATACCCTCTCCCAGAGGCTCAAATGGACAGGTTCCTCATGAAAATGAGCATGGGATACCCATCAATGGACGAGGAGAAGGCAATCCTACAGAGGAGGAAGCTTCGTGGAAAGGATAACTACGACGTGGAGCAGATAGTCGAGCCTAGGAAGGTGGTTGCGATGCAGAAGGCCCTAGAGACGGTCCACATCGATCCAGCAATCCTGGGTTACATCGTTCAAGTGGTTCAGAGGACAAGAGCAGACCCTAGGATCGAGGCTGGCGCATCTCCAAGGGCTAGTCAAGGCCTGTTCAAGGCTTCAAGAGCGTCGGCAGCCATAGATGGAAGGGACTACGTAATTCCTGATGATGTCAAGGGAGTTGCTCTTGACGTGGTCAGTCACAGAATCGTACTGAAGCCGGAGTCGAAAATCCGTGGAGTAACTGGAAGGAGGGTCGTGAACAAAATCCTCAGCGAAGTGAACGTCCCTGTCATCCAATAATCGGGCAATCCCAATTAACCGGATTGCGCACACAGATGCGTGGCTATTGTAATCGCTTGTGTAAATCACAAGGGAGGATGCGCTAGGACGACTACTTCTGTGAATCTGGCATCTACCCTTTCCCTGGGTAGCGAGGAGTACGGGATAAGCAGCAGGAGGGTTCTGCTGGTGGACATGGATCCAAAGGGAAACGTAGCAACGACATTCGGAGTTGACAAAAGAACCGTCGGACCGACTATGAACGAGCTATTCTCGAGAGGAGTGGATAGTTCCTCACTAAAACTGGAGGACTGTACACTTGGACCTGGCTTTCTGACTAGATCGATGAAGGCATCATGGAGGAAGAGTAATCCAGAGAAGTCAAGGGGTCCGCCTGATCATATCGCAGTCCGAAACCTATGGGTTCTTCCAGCCGACTTGGACCTATCAGGAATAGAAGTGGATCTAGCGACAAGGGTTGGCAGGGAGAATAGGCTCAAGCTGGCTCTGAGTGAAGCAATGGACAGTTTCGATGTAATAATTATCGATACGCCAGCATCACTTGGTCTACTGACAGTAAATGCGCTGTGCGCCGCGGAGTGGGTCCTAATCCCTATCCAAGCAGAGTTCTATGCCCTGGAAGGAATGGGGCAGCTGATATCTGCAGTCAGAGATGTGCAGAAGTCAGTAAATCCAAATCTCGGATTGCTAGGGATTCTGATGACGATGGTACAGACGAGGAGCAAACTGTGCGAAACGGTCACCGAGCACGCTAGGAAACACTTCGGAGATAGGGTATTCGATTCTCAGATTCCTAGGTCTGTATCTATCGCTGAGTCCCCCCTTGAAGGTGCACCCATTGTAATAGCTCAGAAACCCAATAAGACAAACTCTGCAAGCAGAGCATACTGGGAGTTCGCAAAGGAAGCGGACAGGAGAATCAGTACTATTTCTGAAGATTGAGACTAGGACTCATAGTACTCCATCGCACTATGCCTGGCATCCAGAAGGGCTGCTTCCATCTTCACACGGATTTCGGACTCTAGAGTCTTGATGATCTCGGAAACTTCCTTCTTCGAAAGTTCCCCTCTCTTCGCTAACTGCTTCTCAAGATTCGAAAGCATCTCTGACTCCCGCTCCTTAACGAAATCGGCTACTCTCTGTTCCATCTCAACCTCGCTCTCAAGGGCCAGTTCCTGTCTCCTGAGGGCTAGTGCAGCCTCCATGCTGTTCCTCTCTGCCCTGAATCTCCGATCAAGATCAGAAAGAGAGGCTCTCTCCGCTTCTTCGCTGAGTGATTTAGTCCTCACTTCAATGTCGGACTTCATTTCCTTCTCAAGAGACTCGCGCTCATTCTCAAGTTGCTTCTCCAACTTAGATTCGTGTTTGCGTCTCTTCTTGGCAATATTATCCCTCATCTTGATTTCCTGCTCTAGACGGAATGCCTCAGCCTTCCTATGAACCTCTGACTCCATTGCTTCCCTGAGATCCATCTCAACCCTTCTCTCCATCCTCTCAATTCCCTGATTCGCCTCAAGCTCGAGTCTCTCGCCAAGGAAAGCCTTCCTTCGAGAGAACTCGACTTCCATCTCCTCCCTCAGACGTTCCCTTAATCTGGATGTATGAGCCTCTATTCTACGGTCCCTCTCCAGTTCTAACTGGTCTCTGAGTCTGTTCTCCTCTCTTCTGAGCCTATGTAACATCTCCTCGCGAAGTAATCTTTCCTCCCTCTCCAGAGACTCCTTTTCCAGTCTCTCTAGTTCATCTTCCAATTCGTCTCTAAGATCTGCCTCAATCTGCTGTAGTTGCTCTTCGAAAAGTATCTCATTCGCCTTTCTCATTGCACCCTGCATTCCCGAGACCCGATCTGTCATCTCAGAAATTCTCATTCTTCTCTCTCTTCTGATTGCTGAGCGAAGAGTCGATTCCTCGTCGAGTCTCTCACGGGCTCTGGCAGCGGCCCCCATGGCAGAGGAGGAAAGTGCGTGCTCAGCCCTCAAGGCATCAAGCTCGTCGAGACCATCCTGCTCAACGGATTCATCCGGCTTGCTCTCACTCACGCCCCCATCCCCATTTCGACGCCCTTTCACGGGTATTTGAGACAAGAGGGTGGAAAACAGTGGCAAATGCTGGTTTCTCTATCCTAATTACTTCACGATACTAGAATGTGACAAAGAACGAACTCTGACAGCCAGGACAGGTTAGCTCTCTCTTTCCTGGTCTTGGCCTGATCCTGAGGTTGGATTCACAAGAGGGGCATTCAATCTCGACTTTTACTATCTTCCTCGTCAAGGTGAATATCTTTGAGCAAGCTGCACAAGTCAAGTCCACTGGCCTCTTGTCCGTGCCAGCCTCAACTACAGTCATGCAATGTGGGCATTGCACCTTCTCCTCCTTCAGAGCGGCCACTGTTGGTGCATGAGAGACTCGACATACGGCTCCACACAGAAGGCACTCAATCTCTCCCAATCCCTGAGGCAGCATCGCATCACACTCCGGACAGTTCACCAATGGAGGGGCGACCCTAGACTCGACTTCGGGAGGTACCATGATATCGGGATATACGTCGAGTTAATCAAGCGGTCGCAGAATTGTCCTCTGGTACTTTGTTAGTGATTATTCCCCAAATTTCCTTGGTATCTTGAATAATTTCTCTACCTAAATCCGCCAAAGTAGAGAGTCTCCCGGTTTCGGAGCCAGATACCCACATCCCATTCAAGATAATCATCAGAGCACTTGCCTCGTGTAGAGCAATCCCCGC
>CACGIE010000021.1 GCA_902573015.1 uncultured Candidatus Poseidoniales archaeon
AGCCAGTTGCATCCTCTCGTCAGGGAACAATCTAGATAGATCAGAGGCAACGCTCCTCCATGGCCTCAGGACTCTGGCTACTCGTAAAGCACGCCTGTTCATCAAGTCCATCGGACCCCTCCATGGAGCATTGAGGCAATTCTTGGACAGCGTCATCTTCGTTCGGTTATCTTCGATATATCTTCTGAAGCCAGAAGCGTTCTTCTCTCCACAGAGTTCTCTGATTTGCTCAGTCATGTCATCCAGATCGGTGTTAGCGTTCAGGCTCCCTCCTGCTCCGAACACTAGTCTGTAGTTGGGATCAAGAGGTATCAGACCTAACTCTTCATGCGCATCTAGACCAAGGGCGTCAAAGATCTCCTCTGCGATTTCTGGGTAGTGAAAGAACGTCGGACCATTATCGAACTTGTATCCGTCCTTCTCGAAGACCTTCGTCCTCCCGCCAACCTCTCCCGTCTTCTCCAGAATAGTGACCTTAACTCCGGCTTTGGCAAGGAGCATAGCACAAGAAAGGCCACCTGGCCCCGCTCCGACTATGATCACGTCACTGTGTTCGCTCATTATCACCACTCCATGTCCAAGCCGTCTCTGAACTCAGCCAGCGACGGACCCATCTCTGCAATCAACTTGACCTGTGGATGGGTTCTGATTACTAAACCATCCATGTACATCAGAGATCGGATGATTGGAAAGCCCTCCTCGCCGAAGTCTGCGCCTGCATCCTCTACTGCGGTCCTCACGGTCCTCATCATTAGATCAGTAAGGCTCTGCTCGCCCACGCTCTTTTCTCCGAAACCTTCGTAGATTTCTGCCATCCTACTCTTGAACCTCCTCACTCTGTCTTCAGAGGGCCTCTGGCCGGCTATGCCCAACAGAGCTTCGAATGCAGCATCGTGATTGCTCTTTGACAACTCCTCGAAGAAATTGAATAGTGACAGACTAACGTTCCGGGGGGCTTCACATATTGCACCGTTGTCGATGAAAACGAAGTACCCATCCTCGTCGATTATACAGTTGCCAGGATGGAGATCCCCGTGGAACGTCCCGATTCCGAACATGTAGGCCCCGTGTATCCTGAATAGTTCGATCAAGTAATCCCAAGGCAGGCTCTCGTCGTTTATGCACTCCTCCAGCGTCTTACCTCTTACAAATTCGGAGACCAATACATGTTCGTTAGACATCTCAGGGTAGTACTTCGGGAATCTGAGCTTGGGCATCGGGAAATCCCCAGATAAACCGTCTTGTATGGACTCTAACTCCGATCCTCCCTTGATTTCATTACGCAGGTCCAACTCTCTAGTTGTGTAGTCCTCAACGTGTCTGAGAAGTGCCAGAGGGTTCCCCACCCTCCTGAGTTTTGGTGACAGTGAAATGGCCAATCTCATCATCCTCATCATCCTCTTCACATCCCTGTGAAACCTCTCCTTGTGATCCGCCTTGACGACCTTGATCACGACCTCCTCTCCGTTGGTTAGTGTTGCTCTATGTACCTGACCCACCGAAGCAGCGGCCAACGGCTCCTCGTCGAACCAAGCGATCGAATCGTAGAAGCCGCTTGGCGCCTTCTCCTTTAGAATCCGCTCGACGTCCTCTGAGGGGATGGTAGATGCGTTTCTGTACATCTTCTGTAGTTGTCTGCATTTCTCAATGCTCAGCATATCTGGTCTGAGAGCAAAGATTTGTGACAGTTTCACTGCTAGAAGACCCTGGTTCTGTATCCAGTCCAAGTCGGCAGGACCTTCCTTTCGAATCTCCCTGTAGAATCTGAGGAAAGTAAGAAGTCGCACACGCTCACGATGGCCTTCTCCCCTTTCAAATGCTGTATACGCTAAATAGTCAGAATTCTGAGAAGACTGGAAACTCCATCTTCTATTTCGCACTCCCAGATTGTATGCACATTCCATCCGAGTCCGACCAACGTCTCCTCCTTCCTCCTATCTCTCTCTACGTTCTTCTCGAACTTCTGGCTCCAATAGTCTACATTTGATTTTGGGAGACTGAGATTACACGTAGGACACCTATGCCAGAAGCAACCATGGACGAATATCGCCAACTTCCTGCCTGGGAAGGTGATATCCGGCCTGCAGATGTATCGCCCATCTTCTCCATCTATCCTCCAATGGAGACGATAACCGGGAAAACCAGAGTTTCTTAGGAATCTTCTAACCAATAGCTCGGGCTTGGTATTCGTGGATTTGTTCGCGATCATCACATTGTGAACGGCGGGTGATGATGCAGGAGGGACCTCTAGAGTCATTGCTCACTCCTTGACGAGTAAAATCACTCATCCGCAGAGGTACCGATGCCTGTCCACTCTTGAGTTGAAGCTAGTAGAGTAACCGGAATTATCACGAACCAAATGATTGGACCAATTATATCGAGCCACTCATATCCACTAGACTCCATATCCCCGGTCAGGGACCCCACCACCTCTGGAAGTACAAGCAGGTACAGTAGTGATGGCAGAAGCATGACTCTACGGCCAAGCATCTCCTCAGAAATCATTGCAAATCCGAATATGCCACCAATTAATACTACTATTGCCAGAAAGCCCATACTTTCCTCAATCTCAAGGGCGATCCAAACGTGAAAAACAGCCCATGCAATATTGGCAATTGCCACATTCTTGTGATCTAATACCTTACTTAGCACGGTCACTCCTCAGAATTCCAACCCAACACGCCTGTCAGCGCTGTCATTCCCCAGAGTATCATCGGTGGTACAAAGTCACTTGAAAACCCCCAAGTTAGAGGCTCTGTTGTATATGTAATCTCAAGCTCCAAAGCCATGCAAATAACGAACCAGACCCACACGGGCCCAGCTATGACAGCCGCGAGCCGAGCCTGGGCCTGACCTTCATTCAAGAATATGGCATAGAGCATGTAAACCGAAATTACCAGAAAAACTCCAGATACCATCAACTCATTGTCGTTGTCCGGATCCATTGGTAATAGCGTTCCCATGAACGTATGTCCTAATGCCAGGATAATCAGCCACCACTTTGGGTTCAATGCCTCTGTCTTCCAATCCACTTCACTCATGCCTTTTCCTCCTTCCTGAACTCATTTTTCATGACTTTTGGGAACTCAACAGGGCCATTAAATATCCTATCAAAAATTACAGAGAACGACTAATCTCTCTTCCATATCTTCCCGCGGAGTAGAGAGATGGGCATTGAGACTAGAGAGTGACCGGTCCACCTAGCGGCATAGGAGCGAGGGGCTCGTCCCTGAGAGTGGGCCCTACTGCCATGGTTCCGTAGATTCCGATCTCCCCTCCGACATTGTGTGCATGCCCGAACCAGACTCTTCCATGCTGGTCGATTGCTATGTCATTGAAGTCTCCAAAGCCGCCACACCTGTCGTAACCGCATCCCGAAGAGGTGTCCAACGGATCCCCCCACTCGTTCACCTGTACAGTGGTGAGCAATGGGACGTCGCTGAACGCGTCAGTGATCACTGTGATGTAACCGTTCCAAGTATCTCCCCCTGAGTCTCCGAGGTAAGCCAGGGCGACCTTGCCCGCGCTTCCCGCGGTGATCACTGGAAACCCTGTTCCGTTCAGGCCAATCGGCGGTGCTATCATGATCGGGGAGCTCCAAGTGTCGCCCTCGTTCAACGAGTACGAGTAGTAGGGCATGTTGTCGAAGCCCATCCAGAACGCGTGGACGTTGTCCTCTGAGTCGGTGGCCACCTGGGCCTCCTCGAAGTTCCAAGTCTCTGCTGTTCCGCTGGTCTCAGTGGGAAGTGGATGCTCTGTCCAAGTCAGGCCCCCATTTGTGCTCCTGTAGATGGAGTACCCCTCGCCCCCGTTGCACCCCCTGTTGCCTCTGTAGAAGTTCCCATTCTCGCTACCCGTGATGTGTCCCGTGAGTCCACCGCTCTCGCAGTCTGAGGGAGTTCCAGGCAACTCCGGACCCCAAGTCAGACCTCCATCGTTGCTTGCAGAGCAAACAGGGTAGGGGTAGTTGCCGTTGACGCAGAACACCCATGTAGTTTGATGAAAGGCTGCTGGATATGGCGAGGAAGCTATGGTTTGGTGATCCTGTACGGACCAACCCGTAGCCACAGAAGGCCCAACCCAGCTCTGGCCCTCATTATCGGACCATTCTACGGTCATTCCCAACAAGGCGTGCATATCGAACTTCATGATCCGGTCCGTCCAGGGGTCGACGTACACGTAGGGGTCGTTGCTGTTTGGAACGGGCAATAGGGCACTGTATACGTCCTCGCAGGAGTACTCGCTCACATTGGACATGCCAATCAGACCAGAGCATCTGACTATTGCGGTCGAACCAGCCGGGCCATTCCCCCAGCTAGTCATGTACAGGTTGTCCAGCGACGTGACTCCGATAGTAGGCTCGAATGTGGTCATTCCAATGCCATAGTATGTACCAATGGCGCACACAGGAGCGTTGTCTCCGACTAGCACGGAGGTCCCGTTGAATAGGTCAGAGACCTTCGTAGCATCCGTGGCGTTGCCATAGTGATACCACGTGGTGTTGCTGATAGATCCCCCGTTTTCGGAGCATAGGGAGCCAAAGAGATTAATCTCCTCAATGACCTCCTTCTCCTCGCCGAAACAACCCCCTAGGGAGGCCATAATCAGGAGAGAAACAATACTGACAGCGGCTGCACGCACGCTTTAGCGGTCTAGTCCTCCCTACATCAGTTAAACGGATTATTGGTTTCTATAATGACATTGAAGAAATCGAGAACCGACAAGGGGGTTTGTTGAAATCACACCGCATGAACGGATAATTCGTGAGATGCACATCCCTTTTTCTCGTTATACTGGTACTCAGCGCTCCTGGGTCAGTAGGAGTGGTCGAACAATCACGCACAATAGACACAACGAAGATGAGCTCGGAATTGGTATCAATACTCGATTCTGGAGAGAAGATTGAGGCAATAGTACAATTCTACGACTCACCAAGTGAACTGACATGGGATAGCGTTGAATCCACCGGTGCGGAAGTCATCTCGAAGATGAGCGTCCTGCATGGTGCTCTAATCTCTGGTACTAACGAAGAAATCTCAGAACTCTCAACCAAGTCTTACGTCAGTCACATGGAGGCAAACGTCCCAATCGAGCATTTCTATCTGCCCGGTGATCAGGATGACTATGAATCAATGATGCACGAGACTGTAAGATGGGTTAACGCTAGTTTGGCCTGGCACAGGGCAATTATTGGAACGGACGGGGTATTGAAGACCGAAAGCGACCTCTCCCTTTCCGAGTACGACGGAAAAGGCGCTACTGCAGTCGACCTAGATACCGGGATAGACGGAGAACATCCGGATTTCGACTGCGGAGAGCCTTGGACCGGGGAGAAACTGATCTGGTCAGCCAAGTGGACGGGAGTAGCTTGGGTTGACGCCCCGAATTGCAACTCCGACACATCCAGCGGCCATGGGACCCATGTCGGGGGAACTATAGCAGGAAACGGCGATGCTTCCGGAGGTAGACGCCTAGGTACTGCGAAGGGAGCGACAATAGTTGCCCTGGGAACCGGTGATGGAGCCTCCATCTTTGCTGCGGTGGAGGGCCTGGAATGGACTTACGAACATAGCAGGCCAGGACTAAACGAGTTCAACATCCGAGTAGTGTCTAATTCCTGGGGTACCAACGGCGATTATAATCCCTCGAATGCAGTTACGGTACTGACCGATATGCTGACCTATGACAATGATGTAGCGGTAATTTTCGCAGCTTCCAACAGTGGTGGTAGTGGAGGGGAGTCAGAGAATGATCTCAGGACGAACATGTATGCAAACACGCCCTCGGCAATCTCGGTTGCTGCATTAGTACACGAGGGAAACGCAGTCACCTCCTTCTCTAGCAGAGGGTGGTCGACCCAACAGCACACTTGGCCGGATATCGGAGCACCAGGTAGGAACATATGGGCCACGGCTCCACGAGCCACGGCGATCGACGCATCTACGAGAACCCAAGGCGACCTGTATTACATGGCTATCTCGGGAACGAGCATGGCTACGCCGCACATAGGGGGGATAGCCACACTCTTGCTGGCAGCCGCACCATCTCTAGGGGTCGCAGACTACCAAACCGAGGACCACGATCACCTAGAGAGCCTGTACTTCAACGAGACCGCAAAGGGTATCCAGTTCGATGACTGGGAAGATAGGAATGAATCGAGAGTACATGAGATCGAGTTGATTTTGGAACTGACTTCTCACTACGATCTTCTCAGGAACTCTTGCGAAGAGGGTAACGACGACGATCCCTGTAATGATATTCCAGAGGAATGCTACATCTCAGAGGAGACCAATAGGTGCCATGATTGGAGGGTAGGGCACGGTTTAGTCGATACTGACAGAGCATTGGCACTATCTCGGACATTGCAAGTGATGAGGGATCCCGACGAGGATGGTTTCTTGGACTATCCTCAGGTTACGGTCTGGGATGCATACAACCACTACGAGAAAATAATGGACACAAGGGAGCTCCCATTGAAGACAGATCAGCTTAGACACGCATGGAAGGGAGAATGGAGCCACTTCAACAACGGTCCTACGAGCACCTTCGGAACATATGCAACCGAAGATAGGCACTACGTTTGGGTACCGAACGGAACCTATGAGATGCAGATAGCTTTCAGCTCTCTGGATTGGGACTCCAATACTGCTCAAATTGCCCAAATCAGACCGAACGTAGACTTAGGCTCTGATGGTAATGACGATGCACAGGGGCAGGGGACCGTAGTCGGCGATACCATCTACATAGCACTGGATGTCGAACCCGAGCACTGGGGCGAGTGGACTGAGTTCGATGTAACAGGAACAGCGATATCCCTTCCTGTAACTGGAATAATATCTGGTTCGGAGTTCATGGAACCTCGAGTCCCATACACTTTCGACGTCCTACTAACTTTGGACGTGTCAGAGCAGCAGACGGTGGACGTCCCGCTTAGGTACGACGGATATTCAGATTTAGACCCAGCACAGCCGTCCGATCTGTATGATCCGGCCTCATCTTTCGATCTCCTGATGGTGAGACCCGTCTACGACGAGAGCCTGATACCCGATTACGAAGAGCAACCAGCTCTATCTGCTAAGGCCAAATCCGCTCTTTTACCATTAGCCGTTTTCGGATCCTCTCTGATATTACTGGCATTATTCGCAGGATTCCTATTCTGGATGAAAGAACGGGCGAGGTACGAGGAAGAGAACATGGAAGATGAGACTCAAGACCCGTAGGGACAGATCTCACTTCCAGCCGTTCTCTAGAATGGGGGGTATGGTGTCCAGCACTGAGTCCCCCGGTTTCTTCCACTTCATCCCAAGATCCCTCTCGGCCGGGGAAGCATCCCAAAACAGCCTCTTACCCAAGTGCATCCTTGCCCAGGAGAGACTCACCCTTGGATGGAATATCGATACTATGAGGGATAGGAAGTATGGAATCTGCCGCGTGGGCACCCTAAGAGATGGATTTTGAGCCTTTATCGCCTTGGCGATATCCTTCCACCACATCTGACCTGAAACCACTAGATACCTCCCAGCGTTCTCCCCTTGGGTCATGGCCCTGACATGAGCTTCCGCTACGTCTCTCACGTCCACGATGCTGATGTGCATTGGGATCACAAAGGGTATTTCCCTTCTGAGTAGCATCATCAGGAAAGACGGGCTACCACTCAGGTGCCTCCTCGACAGAGGGGGGCCGAGAACCACACAGGGATTGATAGTCACCATTCTGACTGAATTATTCTTTGCAGAGTGCCAGTCTCTTACCAGTCTTTCAGCGGTGTATTTCGCCAGACCATACGGGTTCTCCTCTATCGTCGCGTCCTCCGCCCAAGTATCGGTGGTCAGGGTTTGACCGTCCTCCCATGAAGACGGCCTGATGGCTGCAGTCGAGGACGTGTGAATTAGACACCTAACCGTTCCTGATGAATCTATTGCATCAAGTACGTTTTTCGTTCCCACCACACTCGGATCGACAATCTTCTCCTGGGCCCGCTTGGACTTCAGGACGACAACTGCCGCGGTGTGAATCACAGATTCGCAACCGGACACGGCTTCTCGTACCGATTCAGCATCGAGAAGATCCATCTCAACGATATCCAAGCTGCCCCCATCAGAAACAGGCAGAGATAGCAGATGATCGACCCTTTCAGGATCTGATGAGTCCGTTACCGTCGCTCTGACCTGAGCACCTTTGGAAAGCAGGTTAGCAACAATGTGACTACCTATGAAACCACTAGCACCCGTAATCAGCACCGTCATGGTCGCACGAAAGGCTCCGCCGAAAAGAGACTATCGCCTATCATTCTGAGTCGGATTTGCCAGACATCCAAGCGGGCGCCCACCAATTCAAGTCCCCCATCAGCCTCATTGTTGACGGGACAACCAGGGCCCGAACTATCGTAGCATCGACAGCTACTCCCAAGGCTAACATGAACCCGAACTGCATCATGAGCGATACAGATGAGAACCCAAAGGCCGAGAACACAGTTACCATCACAAGGGCGGCGGAGGTGATTATTCGGCCGCTCTTCTGCAGTCCTGTGGCAACAGCCAATGTGTTGTCCTCCGTTCTTTCCCATTCCTCATGGATCCTGGAGAGCATCAACACTTCGTAGTCCATGCTAAGCCCGAACAAAATAGCGAAAATCATCACAGGAGTTGTTGGGTCTATCGGCTGGGGGGTGAAATTGAGCAATTCCGCTCCATTCCCTTCCTGAAAAACCCACACGAGTATTCCGAATGAGGCACTGACGGATAGTATGTTCATGATTAGAGCCTTCAAGGGCAGAATAACCGATCTTACTTGTAGGAAAATAAGTACATAGCTCGAGGTCAGGATGAACGCCAACGCGATCGGTAAATTCTCCTTCACAGCATCTAGGACATCTTGGTTGTATGCGGCAAAACCTGCCACATTGACCTCCGAGCCATCCCCGAACTGCTCATTTTTTGCATCAAGATTCCGGATTTCCCTTACCACCTTTCTAGATGCCTCACTGCTCTGGTCCCCTTCAATCGCAACTTGAAGGAGAACTACACCGTCCCCAACAGACGAATCAGCATAAAATCCCCTTTCCAATCTCAAGGCCTCAGACTCTGATGGCGACAACTCCGCATCATCCGAATCGTCCCAGAATTCTACAACCTCGTCCTCGGTCCAGGTCGCGTTGAAGTGAGCGTAATTAAACACAAAACTTGCACCTTCAATCGACAGTATTTCTTTGGAAAAAGCGTGGAGACTTCTGATATTTTCCTCTGAAAACACATCCGTTCCTTCCTGGATTTCGTAAACAACAAGAGCGGTGTTAGAGACTTCCTGAGGCCAGTTTTCGTCTGTCAATTCCATACCACTTCTAGCTTCATTATCGGGGCTCAATGCCTTCCAAGAGGTAATGCCCCATTCGGCTTGGAGGAAAGGTGCTCCTGCCACAAGGAGAACAAGCACGGAGGGAACCAGAAACGAAAGGGGCTTGCTCATGACCCTCTTAGCCAAATCATACCAGAAACCATCATCGGCGACCTCTGTGCTGAGGCCCAATGGAACTCTTCCTGAGTTAATCCTCTCTCCGAGTATTGCCAATATTGATGGAAGCAAGATTACCGATGATGTAAGAGCTACTAGGGTAGCACAAATCCCGCCCCATCCCAGTGATGGTAATCCTGTGTTTTCGAAGAATAGCATGCCGGTTAGGCCTGCGACCACTGTCAGGCCTGAGAACAGAATCGCTCTACCAGCGGTAGCGCTGGTCATCGCAATCGCAGTCCTCTTATCATGACCTCTTCCCAACTCTTCTCTGAATCGATTCACTATGAACAAGGAATAGTCAACGCTGAGCCCTATACCCAGTAAGGATACGATATTGACAGCATAAACAGTGAGATCGTCAACGATGTATGTGAGCCCATGAATAATGCCAACCGCGGCTATCACGGTGTAGATTCCTGACAATGCCGGAAGGCTAGCCGATACCACAGTACCGAAAACAAACAACAGAATTAGTATTGTCAGAGGGGCAGAAATTAACTCGGCCCTTAGGAGCTCTTCCTTCAGAACTAAATCGAAAGTAATGTCAATTGCCAAATTATCGGTGAGGTACTTTTCCATACCTTGAGGAGAGTTGTTCGGCAACTCGATATCCTCGTATATGTCCTTCAGTAGGATTTTCGAATCCTCTCTGTTCATATTGACCTTCACGTAGACTCTGGACCACGAAGGATCAACACTGCTCACAAGGGAAGACCGATTTGCTTCGTTGGTCTGCCACGGAACATCCAAATCGATATCATCATTTGTAGATAGCACCTCGATAGTCGACTGAATGGCGGACACCACCTCGGGGTCGTCATATGAGTGACCAGGATGGTGAAATAGTACGTGGAAAGACTCGTAGTCAGTTGCGTTAGGGTCCGAGAAGCCCTCTCCTGCCGCTGCCCACCCATCAACTGACTCAAGGTCCCCCTCACCGTATCCCTCGATGTAGCGTGGCTCCAGTGAAATCATGTACCCGAGTCCGGCACAGAGCAGCAAAGAGCATACCAAAACCGCTCGTGCGTAGTCGTGGACAAAAAGACCGATCTTGTAATACAGCCTCCCTTCCAAAGCAGAAGGATCGGTCGCTCCTTCCACGGGTTTGGGCCACCACTTTCGCTTATCTATTTCTGTATCTAGATTAATGTAATAATTCGGCAACAGAATCTACTACAAGAGAAGGACGCAACTCGCCTTCCTCCACGTCATCTACCGAAGCCTCCCCTGAAAGCACCAGAATACCATAAACGCCCGCTCTATCTGCCATCTCAATATCTGTGTAGAGTCTATCCCCAACCATGCAGCATTCAGAGGGTTTCAGCCCCAAATCCTCCACCTTGTGTAGAATCATTCCTTTGTTCGGCTTGCCACAAACATGCACGGGACCCACCCCTGTAGTCGCCTTGAACAAGGACATGTAAGCGCCGGTGTCGGGGAGTCCCCCCCTTGGAGATGGGCAGACCATGTCTGGATGACTTGCGACCAACTGGACACCTTCGTGAAGATGTATGGACGCAGTAGCAAGCTTTTCGTAACTAATTTCTGTATCGTACCCCAGAACCACGAATTCTGGCTGCTCAGATGAGGTTTCAATACCCTGCTCTTCTAACATACTACGCATCCCTTCTGTTCCGACCAGGAAGGTGCTAGTGACCTCCTTCTTGCTCAGCCAAGAGATCAAGTCGTGGGTTGACAGTAAAACCTCATCTTTGTCAGCATCGATACCTAGGTCCCTCAGTTTCTCCACGTATTGCTCCACAGACTTGCTTGAGTTGTTGGACAGAAAGTATCTCTTGATGTCTCTTTCTTCTAATCTTCCTAGGAAATCCAAGGCACCATCTATCAGACTATCTCCGAGGTATATGGTGCCGTCTAAATCCAAGAAGACGGCCTTAATCCCATCCAGAGACTGACTGATTTCCCCTTCCACGTCCCATCACATCATGGCAGCAATATAGTCTTGAATAGGAACCAGGGGCTCCAAAGGGCCTTCTGAGCCTCTTTATCTGCGATCATACCCGTCAGCATATCGCCCATCTCCTCTTTCCTAGAGGCCTTCCCAACGAACCAATTCATCAACTTCTTCCACTTGACCACCTTCTGTAATCTGTGGGAGTTAGTCAGCTCCTTGCCAAGCGTTCCCCAGAGATCCTCCATGTATGCAACTGCTTCCTCCTCGGGAAAACCTCCTGAATGATTATCCTTGTCGAAGTACCTAGAGGTCATCTTCGCAGAGACCAAGCCGTTTCCTATGCCCTCGCCGCTAAACGGGTCGACCAGACTAGCAGCATCCCCAACGCACATCACACCCGCGCCGGCGCTCCTCCTGGGTTGATAGGAGGGGGGACTCTTCCTTGGAGAGCCGAATGGAAGCTGCCATCCCTTCTGGGACCCTTCAACTATTTTTGCATCCTTGAACCGCTCCCTGAAAACAGGATGATTCTCAATGACCCAGCGCTGCTTCTTCTTCAGAGACTTATCTGCTCCCTTTTGCTTCCGTTGCTCAGAGATGACCATCCCGATTCCCACATTCACGACTCCTTCTTTGACTGGGAACAGCCAGAAGTATCCTGGAATCACCTCATCGATGAAGTGAATCTCGATCGGCCCTCGGCTTCCATCGAACCCTCCAACGTTCTCCCAGTACTCCCTGTAACCACCGCAATAGTGGTCATCATCTCTCATCGGCTCACTGTGAACCCCCTCAACGAGCTTGGTGGCTACTGGGCACCTATACCCTCCAGCACCAATGGTGAGGGGAGCGGTGAAACTCATAGTCGGGGATTCGGAGGATCTCTTACCAAAGCCACCGGATACTCCGACTATGGTCCCCTCATTATCAAGCACCTCTTTGACGTTGAATCCCTGGATTACAGAGCCGCCAGCCTTGGTGACAATCTCAGTAGCCCTCTTGAACATCATGTAGTCGAACTGCATCCTAGGAAGGGAGTAACCAGCCATCTTCTTCTCGAACTCGTCCTGTGGTAGCATAACCTGAACAGTGTTTCCGTTTGCAGAACCGAACACTATAGAGTCAACCATGAAGTGAGGAGTTTTCTCAACCATTTCCTTGACACCTAACTCCTTCACGTGGGAAAGTGATTTCCCGCCAACGGCATCTCCGCAAATCTTGTCCCTAGGCCATACCTCTTTCTCAATCAGAAGAACCCTGCATCCATTCAACGCATTGTAGGATGCGGCAGCGGATCCGCTAGGGCCCCCACCGACTACTATGACGTCGAAAGAGCTCCCGTCTTCTGGGATGCTGCCAGTATCTATCGGACCTTCCCAATCGTCCATACTAGTTCCAGTGGGAGGGGTATCAACATTCAAACTATGCCATGGGGTTCTTCTGCATTACATGCCACGAACTGCTATGAGCGGAACATTGTGGATCGTCAAGACAACCCTTCCCGGTGAAATGAATGAGGCTGAAGTGGGCATGTGGTGCCAATCAATAATAGAATCGAATCTGGCCGCCTGCGTAGAGATTAGGAGAACAAACTCAGTTTTTCGATGGGAAGGAGAAATTCATAATGCTCTCGAATGGGATATCCAAATGAAGACCTCTGAATCCAGTAAAAATGGATTGATATCCAAAATAAAATCAGAACATTCCTATGAAGTCCCACAGATTGTCTGGTGGCCGGTTGAGTCTACGAAAGAATACTACGATTGGGTTCAAGGGTGATACGCTCTTCGTTCACCATGGGACTGGCGGAGATCCTTAGACCGGCTAAGAAGGTCCCCACTGTCTGGTGGAGTTCTCCAAATCCGATGTCATTGAAGCCTAACCGATCTACAATGGTCATTCTGATAGTCGGCGAATTCATTTTCGGACTAGGAGACTCACTTCTGATTGCTGCCGGTGTAGGGAATACTCCTTGGACTGTTTTGGCAGAAGGGATAGCCGATACTGCAAAAGTGTGGACAATAGGAGAGGCAACTTTCCTAGTAAGTATTGCCGTGATGTTTCTATGGATTCCAATAAAGGAGACTCCCGGCATTGGAACCATCCTGAATATCATCATTATAGCTCTCACAATTCATGTTATGGTACCAATACTGCCCCAACCGGAGGACTTCTTGGTCTCGATTCTGATGGCTTCCTCAGGAATCGTGCTTGTTGGAATAGGTAGTACGATGTACTTGACGGCAAATCTAGGGCCAGGCCCAAGAGACGGCTGGATGACTGGACTTCAGAGAGCCACTGGCGTTCCGATCGGGAGAGTTAGAATTACCATAGAGGTCTCAGTCCTTGTGATTGGCATAGTACTAGGTGGTACATTTGGAATTGGCACCATCCTCTTCGCAGTAACCATTGGCCCCGTGGTAGCGTCCTGTCTGTCGATAGCCAGTAGGATAGACTCCTCTACCGGATGATTCCTCCAATCAACAACGCAATCGGGAGGTTCATGGAGTATTGCGGGCAGGCTCAATCATGGGTGGACACGGAGTCATTCAGCGATACCGTGAGTTCCTCCCTGTTTCTCAGGATACATGCATCATTTCTCTGAATGAGGGGAACACGCCACTGATAGAATCACACAACCTGGTACAGGCACTAGGTGGAGATTTCCGTCTTTTCATCAAATACGAGGGACTTAATCCCACTGCATCCTTCAAAGATCGAGGGATGACCCTTGCTGTAACCAAGGCAGTAGAAAAAGGCGTTCGCGCTATCGTTTGTGCCAGCACAGGAAACACTAGTGCCTCAGCAGCGGCTTATGCCTCTCGTGCTGGACTGACCTGCGTAGTTCTGATTCCAGAGGGCAAGATCTCCTATGGAAAGATGGCCCAGGCTCTGATTCATGGTGCAAAGACAATTGAAGTCAGGGGGAACTTCGATGAGGCTCTCGAATTGGTCAGGGAATTGGGGCTGAGGGACGATATTGAAATCGTCAACAGCATTAATCCATTTAGGATTCAGGGCCAGAAGACTGCGGCATTCGAGGTCTGCGACGATCTAGGGATATCTCCAGACATGCACTTCTTGCCTGTTGGAAACGCTGGCAACATCACTTCTTATTGGATGGGCTACAAGGAGTACAAGGATGCTGAGAGGATAGAGTCGCTACCGATGATGATGGGGTGGCAGGCAGAGGGTGCGGCACCAATTGTCAGAGGTGAGGTGGTTGATGAACCCGAGACAGTGGCAACAGCTATCAGGATAGGGAATCCAGCCAGCTGGCAACTAGCCATAGAGGCCTCGGAGGAGTCCTCGGGGGCAATAGACTCTGTCACCGACCAAGAGATACTGGATGCCCATAGGATGCTCGCTAGGATGGAGGGAATATTCGTTGAACCTGCATCTGCTGCGGGAATCGCAGGTATTGTGAAGAGTAATGCGAGAGGGGAAATACCCCGAGGCTCTACAGTAGTCGTTACCGTAACCGGACATGGACTGAAGGACCCGGCTATCGCTATCGACAACTCCGCGGCTAGGTCTGTTGTTGTCGAACCAGACCTAGAATCGGTCCTGAATGCAATCGGAATGTAATGAGTATGGTTATTGCTGTCTTGCCAATCCGATGTCATGGATGACGAGTTTTCAGAACGCGCATTCTCCACCAGAGCCGTCTGGTCTGGAACCAACCACTTGGAGGGATCCGCAGTTACTCCTATCTTCACCACCTCTACGTATCAGCTCAATGACGACAGGTATCGAGATTGGGCCGATGGTGGCCAGCACTCCCTAATCTACAGTCGCTGGTCGAGTGTGAACTCCGAGGCTGTGGCTTCGAAGGTAGCCTCGATGGAGGGAGCCGAGGACGGAGAAACACTCGCAAGTGGAATGGCAGCAATTTCTTCTACACTTCTATCCATGCTTTCTAAGGGTGATCACATGGTTACATCTGCAGATATTTACGGGGGGACATACGGTCTACTAACCTCGGATTTCCCCAGATTCGGAATAGACGTAACTATGGCAGACATCAGAGACCCCTCATCGTTTGAAGCCGCAATAAATGAGAATACCAAGGTACTCTATGTCGAGACAATTACCAATCCCGTACTCAAGGTGTGTGATTTGGAGGCAATGGCATCAATAGCGAAGGAGCATGGCCTGATTTCAGTTGTCGATAACACATTCGCAACCCCGTGGGCATGTCAACCGATTTCAATGGGGTTCGATGTCGTTATTCACTCAGGAACTAAGTTCCTAAACGGACACACGGATCTAACAGCTGGGATAGTTGTCGGAAGAGCCGACCTGATTAAAGGGGTCTTCAAGACCAAAACCAGGCTAGGAGGAACCGCGGATCCCCTCATGTGCTATCTTCTAGAAAGGGGCATGAGAACCCTTCATGCCCGAATGCCAATACATGCATCAAACTCTTCTGAACTAGCTAGAAGACTGGAAGAACACCTCGAAATCAGTACTGTTAACCACCCCTCTCTGAAAAGCTATGCTGACTACGAGGTAGGTAAGCGAATCGTCCCGAATGGGACGGGAATGCTATCATTTGTAGTAAAAGGTGGGGACGAGAGAGCAATGCGCTTCGTCAGAGCACTCGAAATCATCTTCGAAGCGACAAGCCTCGGCGGGATTGAGAGCCTAGTTTCTTGTCCGTTCAATACGAGCGATATTTTCGTTCCTGAGGAAGATCGACTAGAGGCTGGAATCGTCCCCGGTTTCGTCAGGATGAGCGTTGGAATAGAGGACGTTGATGACCTGTGGTCAGACATTGAACAGGCCCTACTGGCCAGCCAATCCTGACAGGTGGAATGATGGATCAAACTCTTCTGCTTGCTACTCTTGTATTCATTATCCCGATGTGCTTCAGCCCCGGGCCCAATAATGTACTATGTGCTGCACACGGCTCACAACACGGATTCAAGGCAACTCTTACACTGATTTCAGGAATGGCTGTAGGTTGGTCAACTCTGGGCTTGTTCGTTGGGGGGGCCACTGTTTTCATCGAGAACAACCAGGAGTTCTTCGAGATATTGACCTATGTCGGAGCCGGTTACATTGCGTACCTCTCGTACAAGATCGCGACTTCCAAGTCTCTTGAGGACGGCTCTATCGAGGAAGAGCGTCTTGGATTCTCGACCGGGGTGGCCATTCAGTTCGTTAACGGAAAGGCGTGGATTCACTTTCTGGTCCTCATGACTACATTCGGCTCCCTCTTTGGAACTGGGTTCTCCGGAAAGGCGATGCTAGTGATACTGAATGTAGTATTCGGCCTCCCAGCAGTCATGACTTGGGCTGCATTCGGAACGGTCCTACGTAGGGCCTTCACCACTCCTCGTTCTGCTACCTTGCTAAACCGAGGGATGGGAGCGTCTTTGTTTGCTGTCGCACTTTGGATAGTGATTCCTCCAGACTATTACAGCGCTCTTCTGGGTTGAATTGTTGGTGCAGAGGGCAGGATTCGAACCTGCGAAGCACTACGCACTGGGACCTCATCCCAGCCCCTTTGACCGCTCGGGTACCTCTGCTTGTGAGTCAGTGGGCTTCGCCTGCATATTTCAGAGGTATCCTAGCTTCCATAGGGCCAAGTAAATGATGGGGGCCAGGGGCAAGCAAACCGCAAAAGCTCTCCTGAAGGCCCTCCATACCCCATCTTCCTTTCCTTCTGGGATGCTATCCGCCGCAGCCACAACCAATTCCTCAATTATGTCCGCTCCAGGACTAATACTCGCCATATTCCAACCTCAGAACCTAATTCCTACTTTAGCTGCCATGGGAGGCGCCTGACCGGTCTTCGCATAGTAGAACAGAGATGCCCGATTCACAGCGTCAACTGTCGAGAAGAAAAGGACCGTGAACAATAATCCCACAGCAAGGACTACGATTCCTAGGATAACTCCCAAATCACCTAAGTACATCAGTGGGATTGATATTCCGATCAGAATGAATATGCACAGAATCATCAGAAGCCCGGTTCCGATGTGAGATGTAACATCCTCCCCCCAGGTTCTCTTGAACAAGTCTGCACTTCTGCCCATGCTATCTACTACCCCGGCCCTCTCCAGGACAATCATAGGGATCATGAAGAACGTGACAATCCACCAAGCTATTCCAATGATGAAACTAGCCAATCCCGCCACTATCCTTAGTGGAATTGGGGAGTCTTCGCTATGAGAAAGCCCCTCGAGTATCTGGATGAAAAGCCCGACAGTTCCAGCAATTAGCCCCCAAACAAAAATCTGTGGTAGACACTTCATCGCTTGCCCAATCCCGTATGAGAAGCTTGGATTGGTTCCCGAGCTGAGGCGCTCATACGCACTTGCTACGATAGCTGCGTTCCAGAAGACGGTGATTATAGATACTAACATGTAGAAGACGAACCAAATTGCCATGTGTGCGAATACCAGCTCGCTGCCACATTCGTCACCGACGCACTCCGGGTTGGAGGCGATAGCATCCAGACCGACTGAGCCCGATATCGCTGCCCCTATTGCCACGAGAGAAAATAGAGCCGACAGGAATGTGTACACGAGTAACTCTGGGTCCGACCAGACCACTGCAATTCCCAGTTTTGTCATCTTCCAACCTCGAGAGATCCTCTGACCTATCCCAATTCTTCGCCCTCCTCTGCGGATCATCCAAGCATCCCCTGTGGTAACCATGGCGGAATTCTACTGGTCTGGAGTAATAACGATATTCACGGAATCCCCAACGGCGACCCTACCTTCTCGTAAAACGCGTGCTAGCCACCTCGACCAACCGTACTCCTGATCGTGGTCGACTCTACCAAATCGTCTTCCTATGAACGACTCGCCTATCTTAGAGCACGGGGCACAAGGCTCGCTAAGCTCAAGCACTACGTCGCCAATCTCCAAGCGCGTCCCCTCAGAAAGTGACTCCCACTCCACTCCTCGAATTGTCAGATTCTCGCCAGTAGACCCGATCTCTATCGGGTGACCCTCATGCTTCAGTCGCTCGATTAACTC
>CACGIE010000022.1 GCA_902573015.1 uncultured Candidatus Poseidoniales archaeon
GTCCGGCATCTCCCTATTCTCCCTACCAATCATATCTTCACGCTCGTAACTCTGGAGTTGTACCAGTTCATTATCGCCGATATGGTCAGGCTACCTGCTTGGTATGTGACCAGCAGGAGGAGGAACAGGGGCACCAGCTTGCCCACGTTGTTCATCATCACCAGGATAACGTAGAATATGTCCGTGTAAGCCACTACCACAGCCAGGCTGGAGTTCTTCCAGACGTTCATGTACTGGTTGTTAAGCAGCGGGATCATGCTCCTGAGGGCCTGCGGGAGTATCACGAGCCTGAGCCTCTGGAATGGGTTCAGGGATAGGGAAATGGCAGCCTCGACCTGCCCCCTGGGTAGTGACTGTATGCTGCCCCTCACTATCTCGGCGACCACGGAGGTCGTGAACAGGGTGAGCCCCAGCATCATGGCGAGGAACGCAGGGGTCATCTCGAATCCCGTGCCCTCCATTATGTCCCAGCTCCCTGGTGGGTCGACAGTCCCGAACGGCTCGTAGATGTCGGTGTTATACTCGGGCCAAGAGACTCCTCCAGCGAGGGCTATCGCCAGTGCAACGGATATGGCCCCCACCCAGATGGTGAACCTCCTCCTGAGTCCCGCGTCCGTGTCGTCGATCTCGAGGTTGTTCATCCCCTCGTCGTCGATGCTGGTGTTGACGAAGAAAGCGTAGATGACCAATGCGATGGTTGCGAGCGTTGGGACGAACGATGACGCTATTTGCCGCAGGGTCTGGTCGGGCCCCACCATGTCGGTCGCCAGGAAGGGCATGGCGGTGAATACGCACAGGAACAGGGAGAAGATGAGGAAGACGTCCGCGGCGAGAGGCTCTGCCCTCCACCCCATGGGGGAGAACGGCCTCCTAATCAGGTCGATGCCTGTCGGGGTCGATTGTTCGCGTGGCTCGACCCTGTCCTGGAAGCGCAGCCAGACCCTAACGAGCATGAGTATTGCTACGCCCACCATCACGTGTAGGTATGAGCCGAAGTTGACCACCCAGGTCCCCTCGTTGCTGATGTATGCGAGGGCCTCGCTTGTGATGCACTCGTCGCACCCCTCCGTCGACGTCCTGGATACCTCGCCTATGCTGTACTCGTCTATGAAGTAGGGGAGCTGCGCCCCCATCTGGCTGGATATGAGGAACAGCAGTACGGCCAGGGGGAGGTTCCGGAAAACCTCCACGTAAACCGTGGCCGCAGTCGAGGCCAGCTTGTTCGCGGACAGCCTCGTGACTCCCACGATTACGCCGAGGATAGTGCACAGGAATATGCTGACGAGAGTAACTCTGCCGGAGTTGATGATGGCTGCCTTGAGGAAGACCCACCTGGAGTCCTGGTTTGGCTCGGCCTCCATCGGCCACGGATTTATCTTGAACGTGTTCACCTTGTCCATGAAGTCGAACCTGACCTCCCACCTGTTGAGCATCGTGGCGTTGGTCCCGTCGTTCTGCAGGAAGATGAGCCTGAGGAACAGGTAGCTGATGAACGGGAAGATGACGAAGAAGGCCAGGGCCGAGGTCCGCTTTGCCTGCACGGAGGGCTTCGCTCCCTCCCGGGAAAGCAGTATCGTCCACGAGATAGCCACGACTAGGGTGGCCAGGGAGAGGAAGGCTGGGATGTCATTCGTGATGAACGGGTACATCGGCATGTTGATCGTGAAGTTGGCGAAGAGGAGGATCGAGATGACGGACACCAATATCCCGAATCCCTCGGGTCTGAGGATGGAGTCTCTAAGGGAGGCCGGGAGGGACCGGGGCAAGTCTTTGTCGTACTCCCCTTCGTACTCGCTGACCTTCACCCCCGTTATTGGGTCGATGCGATCTGCTCTGACGGACTCTGTGGACTCTTCGGAGTCGTCTGTGGAGCCGGGGATGAGTCTCAGGATAGGCCTGGAGAATGTTGAGAGGACCTGGGGGATGTTGTCCTGCAGGAGGAGGACGCCTGCGACGAGGGCTCCCCCGAGGAAGAAGAACGGGACCTGCGTCCCTGCCTTGAATCCGAAGACGTCGTTGACCATCAGGTTGTAGCTGACCACGTATGCGACTATTGCGAAGAGCGACGTGGAGATCGTGGACCATTCGAAGTCCTCCTGCTCCTCCCCCCTTAGGTAGCGGGGCAGCCTGCCGACGGCTTTCGCCATGTTTCTGAACTCGTTCTGTATCAGGAGGAAGCAGAGCAGTATCGTTCCCCCGTAGTATAGCATGAGCTTGTCCATGGGGTAGAACGAGAGGTTCGCCTGGTTGCCGTTGACCATGATGGATCGAGACATCGAGGTGATGTAGTCGGCCGACATACCCAGGAACTTGTTCGAGTACAGCCAGAACCCGTATACTAAGGCCAGGTAGGCGGCAATCGTCAGGATCTCCCTGATTGCTCCCTCTGGCGTGGAGGCCCGGGAGATGGAGCGACGGACGGGAGCCTTTACCCCGTCTTCCAGGAAGCGGTTGAGTGGGGACTCGTCCATCGTGCTTCGACGCTCGTCTCCGTCTATTAGAGTTAGTGTGGGCCCCCGGGGGAGTTTGGCCCCCCCGGGGGCTTACGTTTCTCCGTCTAACCGTTTATGCGATCAGCGCATTGCAGGTGCGTACTGGATCCCACCCTCTGAGACGAGGGCGTTCAGGGTTCCAGCGCGGGAGATCAGGCAGTTGTTCATGGCGTCAGATCCGCTGACTCCATCGTAGTCGCCTGCGCAGAAGGCGTCGTCGTAGGCCTCACCGTAGTTACCGGCGGCCTGCAGGACGGCCTGCATCCAGGTCCCAGCTAGTGGGTTGGTTGCGGTTCCTAGACCTAGGTTCTCGGTCAGTAGCCTGCATACTCCTGGGTCGGCAGTTCCACCGCCATCTACGGTAGCGCAGGCATCAGTAGCCATTTGCGCGTAGTTGCCGGAGGTCACTCCGTGCTCCTCAGCGGTCACCATTCCGTACCATACCCATGCCACGACGTCCTTGAAGTCTGAGTCGTAGTCTCGGGTAGCGGCTCCTAGAGGCTCCTTGGACATTAGCTCCTGGGCGATCCAGATTCCCTCGGTGGGTGCATCGGTCCAGGTGTCGTCGTTGTCCAGCTGCCACTTCTTGGCAACCATTGCGGACATGTCGCCGGTGAATGCGTCGCACTCTCCGTCTCTGAACTTCTGGGTTGCCTCAGCGGCGTCAGCCACAGGCACTGAAGTGAAGTCGATCGACCTGGAGGAGAACCAGTCCTGCATGTTGCCCTCGGTGGTTGTTCCGATTCCGACGCAGATGTTCGCGCCGTTCAGTCCAGCAGCCGAGTTGCCTGCAGTAGCGGCGTCGTACCTGTCGCCGCGGATCAGGATTCCCTGCCCGTCGAAGAAGTTCATTCCAGCGAAGTCGGCGTTCAGGTCAGCGTCACGGCTGGTTGTCCAGGTCGTGGTCCTGATTAGAACGTCGATGGTGCCCGAAGCTAGCTTCTCGAACCTGTCCGATCCAGATGCTGGGATGTACTCAACATCTGTGTCTGGGTTCAGTCCGAGTGCTGCAGCCACCGCACGGCAGTAGGAGATGTCCAGTCCCGAGCGCACACCAGTGGCCGAGTCCAGGTATCCCATTCCGTACTGGGACTCCTTCACACCGCACTTCATGGAGCCGCGCTCCATGATTACGTCCAGTGTGCTAGGAGTGGTGGCCTCTGCAATTCCAGCGGCCCTGCCTTCCTCTCTCGCGGCGTCGATGTCTTCCTGGGTAAACCCAGAGTCGTCATCGCCCGCACAGCCTGCTAGGGCTGCAGTCATCATTAACAGCATCATTGTTGTAGCGAGTAATCGCTGCATGAGGCTTCTGACGCGATGTAGCAGGTATATACCTTCTCCCAAATGCGGCTAAAACGCCCGTTTGAGGGCTATTTATTACATACTAATCTGAGGATTAATAGGATTCTGGAGGTTAGGTGGGAGGCGGGGCGGCAAAAGCCGCCCCGACCCCCGGTTTTCCGAGTTTCGTAGGAGGTGATCCATCTGCAGGTTCCCCTACAGATACCTTGTTACGACTTAACCCTCCTTGTCGAAGGCAGGCTCGAATACCCCATGGTTAAGGCAGCCTCACCCACCCCCAACTAAGATGGTTTGACGGGCGGTGTGTGCAAGGAGCAGGGGCATATTCACCGCGCCCTATTGAGACGCGATTACTACCTAATCCAGCTTCATGAGGGCGAGTTACAGCCCTCAATCCGAACTACGAACGGGTTTCGGGATAGCTTCTTTCCTCTCGGAGTAGCAGCCCATTGTCCCGTCCTTTGTATTGCGCGTGTAG
Organism: uncultured Candidatus Poseidoniales archaeon; assembly: GCA_902573015.1. GTDB lineage: Archaea > Thermoplasmatota > Poseidoniia > Poseidoniales > Thalassarchaeaceae > UBA36. Next base: position 4,273 of record CACGIE010000022.1, read on the forward strand.
CCCATGGCATTCGGATCATACTGACCTACCGTTGCCCTCGCCTTCCTCTGCCTTATCGACAGCGGTCTCCCTATAGTGCGCTGTGTCCGGGGACGCAGTTGGCAAATAGGGATGAGGGTCTCGTTCGTTATCTGACTTAACAGAACGCCTTGCGGTACGAACTGACGGCGGCCATGCAATACCTCTCGAACAATCCAGCAAGCTCGTTACACTGGCTTTCATTTGTCCGTCGGCCATGGTGAGTTTTCCGGCGTTGAATCCAATTAAACCGCACAATCCTCAGGTTGCAGTGCTCCCCCGCCAATTCCTTTAAGTTTCAGCCTTGCGACCGTACTCCCCAGGCAGTGGACTTATCACCTTCGCTTCGACACTGAGAGCGCTCGGAGCGCCCCCAACATCAAGTCCACAGCGTTTACACCTAGGACTACCCGGGTATCTAATCCGGTTCGTGCCCCTAGGTTTCGTCCCTGACCGTCGGATCCGTTCTAGTGTGGCGCCTTCGCAACAGGTGGTCCTCTCAGGATGACAGGATTTTACCCCTACCCTGAGAGTACCCCACACCTCTCCCGGTCCCAAGTCTGGCCGTGCTCGCAGAATTCAACCCGTTGAGCGGGTTGATTTACCCACGAATGCACCAGACCGGCTACGGACGTTTTAGGCCCAATAAAAGCGACTACCACTTGAGGCGCCGGTATTACCGCGGCGGCTGGCACCGTCCTTACCCACCCCTTATTCCAAGACCTTTGAAGAGTCAAGAAAAGCGTAGGTCTTACCCTACGCACTTGGAGTTCCCTGGTCACGATTTCTCGCATTGCCAAGTTTCCGCGCCTGCTGCACCCCGTAGGGTCTGGATTCGTGTCTCAGAATCCATCTCCGGGCAATGTCTCCCAACACCCGTACGCGTTGATGGCTAGAGGGTACTTTACACCCCCTACAACCTGATACGGCGCAGGCCCATCCTATGCCGCCGGGGCTTTGACCCACTCACCGTTCCAGGCGTAGTGGGCTATGGGGCATTATTCTCAGTTTCCCGAGGTTATTCCCCAGCATAGGGCAGGTTACCCACGTGTTACTGAGCGGTACGCCGAGTCCCGAGGACTCTCGACTCGCATGGCTTAATCGAACTCCAATAGCGGTAGCCTCCGGCAGGATCAACCGGATTTCGCGTGAGCGGAATCACTGATCCTATCAGAGTCTGTTTGTCACAAGTTTCACTTATTGGTTATTGGCGCAGGTGCACTTCATTTCGTTACATGAAATACCCTGCTCTTGCACCCCCTATCGGGGGCCAAGTCATAATTGTGGTTAACCTCCTAAACCACGAAAAGTCTCGTGGCCGCACTTCCTCGGCTGCGTCATGCTTGATGGAAGACGTCATAGCACTAGGTGCTCGGTCTCCAACGCCAGCTCGACGCAGCGTCTCGCCGACCTTCATGCCGTATAAGAACGTGACGAGAGGGGATACGGGCGCTTCCCTGCAGTGCCCTAGTCTGCTCCGAAGAACTCTCGGAGGACAGGATGCATCTCCATTGCCTGCTCCTTCTGTATCTGCTCGTACGTCCTGAGGATGATTCCTACGGCCAGTAGGAGACCGGTTCCCGTGGCGTTCCCGACCGTCCCGAGCAGGTCCGCCCCGGCTGCCAGGAGCCCCACGAAGGCACCGGAGAACAGCGTCACGGGGGGAATGTACCTCTCCAGTATCCGCTCCAGGACTACCGGGTTCTTCCTGAATCCGGGTATCTGCATGCCCGTCCTCTCGATCTGCTTCGCTACGTCCTTCGCCCCCATGTTGGTCGTCTCTATCCAGAACTTTGCGAACACGGTCGAACCGGCGGTCATGAAGAACACGTAGACGAACACGTGCATCATTATCTGCCACAGGGAGTGACCGTGGATGTCGCCCTGCTGGTTCAGCAGCGGAATCAGCCAGTCGCTCACCCCCCCTATCATGGAGCTGTACCAGGCGAAGCCGTCGTGGGGGGTTGTCGAACCCTCGTAGTAGGAGCCGAACCACTCTGATTGGCTCCATGCCCCGTTGGACCCGAGTATCGGGACCGTGGAGAGGGTGGGGTGGCTGTGGAAGAGCAGTGTGAACATGTTCACGTTCGCCAGAAGGGCTGCCATCAGAATCACCGGGATGTTGCTCGCGTAGACCAGCCTGATCGGGTACTGCCCCCTGTGGCCCCTGACCTTTCCATGGGTCAGCGGTAGTTCCAGCTTGCTTGACTCAGCGTACGCCACCACCAGGAACACTATGATCGAGGAGATGAGCGCGACTATCGGGTTTGCATGCTCCAGGAGCATCATCTCGAACCCGTTCTCCTGAACGAGCTGCGAGTTGCTTGCAGTCCTTAGCGTGTAGAATATCATCGGGAGAGTCCCGGACGGAGGGTTCTCGAACGATAGTGGCTGCCCCTCGATAGTGGCCAGTGGGGAAAGGGTTCCGACGAACGTCGATTGGGCCACTCCCGCCGCGATGAACAGCGAGATTCCGCTTCCTATCCCCCATTTGCTGACTAGCTCGTCGAGCAGGAACACCAGTAGGGATCCCAGGAACAGCTGGAACACGATGATCGCGCCTGCCCATCCCTCGCCGTAGTCAAGGATTAGCGAGGGCGAGGGGTCCAGGAAACCGTATACCTGCGGGATTGACTCGATTGGGATCATTATCAGGACCAGGATCTTCTGCACGCCCTGGTACAGCTGCTTGTCTGCCGAGTCCTGCAGGTCGAGCTGGATTATCTTGGCCCCTGAGAAGAGCTGCATGATGATCGAGCCGGTAACGATGGGGCCTATCCCCAGGTGCATGATTGAACCGGAGGCCCCTGCCATTATCGCCCGGAACGACGAGAAGACGTCCAGGGTTGTGTCGGACAGCCCGTAGATCATCACGTTGGTCATCATGAAGTAGATGATTAGGACCAGGGTAGTGGTCCACAGCTTCTGGTTGAAGCGAACGTGCCCCTCGGGCTTGGAGATGCTGGGGTAGACGTCTACGAGCCTCTTGAGGCCGTATAGCCTGCTTCCCCCTTCGCCTGTGTACAGGAGGCACGAGAGCGCCAGACCAGTGGCAAGACCGAACAGCACAACTCCCACTAGGAGGAATCCGAAGGCTGCCTTGTCGACCCAACCCCAGTAAGAGAATGAGATTACAATTGCCAGCCATATGTAGGCCTTGGCGTACTTCCCAACGACCGGTATCTCAGAGACCTGCTCTGGGAGGTCGGTCATCGTCCCCCACATTACGAATGCGACGTACGGTATGGATGTGGCTAGTAGTATCAGGGCCCTGCTCTGGTCGTCTCCGCCTGCGGAGAGCTCGTCCCGTACCCAGTAGTACAGGGCTCCCCAGTATATCGCGCACATGGCGACGACGCCGAACCAGTTCGGGCCTTTGCTTACCATAGTCTAGCCTCCGTTGGGAGAAGCTACTCCTCTTCCCACTCACCCCAGTCTTCGCCATCGTCGCCTGTCTCGATGGAGCCTCCTGCGGCCTCCACCTTCTGAATCGCCTTTGCGCTGGCCTCTGCGACCTTGATTGTGAGTGCCCTGTCTATGCTCCCCCTGCCTAGGAGCTTGTCGAAGCCCATCTCTGACAGGTCTATGGAGTCGCCTTCTGCGATCTCTGCGACCTGTCCCAGGTTGATCGAGGAGTTGACTACCCTGAGTCCCGGGTGGCGGTTGAATCCGTGCATCCCCCAGTGACCTGGCATGTACTTCAGGCGAGTCATGACCTTGTGCTTGTTCAGTCCGGCGTTTCCTCTGCCGCCCCTCTTTCCTGCACCCCTGCCTGCCTTCTTTCCTCGGCCGTGGTAGCGGCTCCTTCCTCTGAATTTGTTAGTCCTAGAAACCATGAATATCCCTCAGTACATCCTTGCCGCCAGTTCGACTATGTTTTCGCCTCTGAATCCAAGGGCTCCGCCGACGGAGTAGGCTCTCTTGACCCCGCCCCATCCCTTGGCCCCTCTCGGCGGGTGGAGTCTGAAGACGGGTTTCATACCCTCTACGTCCTTGGTGGTTGCATCGCCGGAGGCGATGGCCTTGGAGAGGGCCTTGATCGTTGAGTGGTCGCTGCAGGACTTGACCTCTGCGTCAGTTACCTGCTTGTCTCCGGACATCCTTCCTCTCTCGTTGATGAGTGTCGCGATGGTGTCTGCGTCGACCTCACCCCATGTGACGTAGTCCTTGGCCTTCTGCAGCATCCCCTCGTAAGCGGGGGTCTTGGGGACGAGTACGGCGTGGTTGACCCTGGTTAGGTTCAGCATGGACATCGTATCCCTGATCTTCTTGGTCACGCCACGATCGCTGCGGACTCTGATAACAAGGTAGCTCATGCGTTTCTCCTCCCTACTGTGATGTGGAGCCTGTCTCCGACCTGGTCGCTGACCTTGGTCTTGCTTAGCTCCTCTAGTGCGTTGTATGTGGCCTTTGCGAAGTTGATTGTGGACCTAGTCTGGCCCGAGGACCTTGACCATACGTCTTCGACTCCTGCCAGGGTCAGGACCCTCCTGCCGTAGTCCCCGATGACCAGTCCCTTGCCTGAAGGTGCTGGAAGAAGCGTGATTCGTGTTGATCCCGATCTTCCGGTTACCTTGAACGGGATGCTGTTTCCTGGGCCCTCTGCTGACTCCCATGAGCCATTTCCTCTCAGTACTGGTACCAGCTTGAGTTTTGCTTGTGTGATTGCCTTCTGGATTGTGCTGGCGACCTCCTTGCCCTTGCAGATGGATAGCCCGACGTAGCCGTCCTTGTTCCCTACTGCGCACAGTACGTTGAACCTGACCCTCCTTCCGGAGTCAGTCATCCTCTGGATCATGTTGACGCTGAGAACGTCGTCCTCAATCTCCGGGAGTAGCGCGTCGACTATCTCGACCTCCCTGATTGGGTATCCTGTGGCCAGAGCCTGCTCGTAAGTGAGTATCTCGCCGTTCATCACCATCCTGCCCAGTCTGGTCCTGGGCTGCCAGCTCCTTAGAGCGGCGAGCGGGTCTGGACCACGCCTTCGGAAACCGTCTTCGGGTTCCTCCGGGGCCATGGCCAGCGCCAGTCCAGGTGCGATCTGCGTATTTTCCTCTTCCACCGTTGTTGGTTCCTCAGTCATCACTTACCACCCTCTATCGACTTCTTAGTTGCGGCTACTGCCTTGGTAATGCTCTCTCCTATGTGCTCTCCGTTGACCCTCTCGTCGCTTGGTAGGACTGTCTCGGAGTGAGGAATTTCCATTCCTGCTTCGACCATCCCCCTGAGCGCTGCGTAGGCCCTGTTTCCAGAGGTTGAGGCTGCCAGACCTATGTCCAGAATAGCTTCGGAGTGTCCCTTGGAGATGGCTGATGTCGCCAATGCGAAACCGGCTAGGTAGCATGCTGGGACTGACTTCCTCGAGGCGTCAGCCGGCCACTTGAAGGAGTCCACTAGGGACTTACCTGTTACCGATGCCAGGATCTTGTCCCCGCCTTTATCGTATGCGACTAGTTGGCACGTTACCTGGGAGTTAGACACTCTTACCACGGCTCTAGGTGTGCCACTGCGCAGCATCCTTGACCTCCTGTGGTAGTCTGTCTCTGCGTTTCTTCTCCTCTTGAATCGTAGTCTCTGGTTCTTGCCCTTGGCCATCACTCTTCACCCCCCAGTGCTGTCCCATCCGTCCCTATGTTGCTCTTCAGGTGGGATATGGATCGGTAAGAGCCGCCCTTCGACTTCCTGTAGAAGTACCTGTACTGCGAGGGCGTTATCTGGCCTTCCTCTCTGAGTTCCTTTAGGGTCCTCCTCTGGGCCCTGATCTTTGACATCCACCTCTGCTTGCGTGGGCTTCTCGAGTTGGCGCTGCCGCTTCTCGAACCTTGGCCCTTCCTCCTTCCCTTCGACTTCTGGAATGCGGACTTCCTGGCCCTTGAGCGGCTGGTTCCCTTGATTGGCTTGGCCTTGATTATGCCGTCCTCTATGAGCATCCTGACGTCGTCCTTCTGGACTGCGTCGGCTACCTCGCTCAGGTAGTCTGGGTTGACCCATATTCTGTGGATTCCTACGGGCCTGCCCTCCTTCTTGGAGAAGATAGCGGCGGCCATTCTCTTCTGGTTTGATATGAACATCAGAAGTCCCCCTTCCCATCTATCTGACGGCGGTTTAGTACCCTGAGCCCTAGCTCGTCCGCCCTCTCGTGAATCCTGGTCCTCTTCCTGTTGCCGACACTGGAGCCGATCCTGACGGCCTGCGTCTCGGGGTCTAGGCCGTCCAGTTCGCCTGCGTTGTGGACCAGGACGTCCTCGAATCCGGAGGGATGGAGGCCTCTGGCCGCTGCGATCTTGCCGTAGCCGACCCTTGCCATCGGTGACCGGTACTTCCGGTTCTTCCGCATGCTCGAGTCGTCTCCCTTGGGCTTCCGGTATCCCGTCTTAGACAGGCGTCGGTACCTGAACCACTCCTGCCTTCGGAACTTCGGCTGCTTCTTCTTCTGCTCGGACCTCTTCTTGAGTGCCTCCTTGGTTGAGTCGTCTAGCACTGGCTTCTGCCTCGCAGTGTGCAGGTCGTCCCACACCTCGAAGTCTCCCTCGTCCTCGTCGTAGTCGTCTTCTTCGAAATCTTCCTCGGGGCCTTCCTGGGGCTCCTCTGCCCCCTGGGGCTCCTCTGCCTCCTGGGGCTCCTCTGCCTCTGAGAGCCTTGCAATCAGGTCTGCCTTCTTGCCCGATAGAGGCAGACCGCGCTCCCTGAGCAGGTCCTTCAGCTCCGGTACAGTGAGATTTTCGTATGCCATTTTCATGCCCCCTTGGATGTAATGTAGATCCCGTCCTGGAAGACTCGTGGATCCCGCTTCTTGACCTTGCAGGCCCTCTCGATGTTGGCTGCGGACTGTCCCACCTTCTCCCTGTCCGCTCCAGTGACAATGATGTCTGACTTGCCCTCGATCTTGACCTGGACCTCTGAGGGGGTCCATGGGAGCTTGGCAACCCTTGGGACCTTCTCCCCGAGCATGTTTGTGATGGTGAACTTGTTTCCATCCACCTTGAGTGTCATGGGGAAGTGGCTGAAGACTGCCTTCAGCCTGTATTCGAAGCCCTCGTCTAGCCCCTTCACCATGTTCCTCAGGTGAGCGGCCCATGTCCCTGCTATCGCCTTCTCCGATCTGCGTGGGAGGCTGCAGAAGACCTCCAGGCCGTCTTCGGCCTGGTTTACTGAGACCCTGTTGTGGGTGAATTCCCTGGAGATGTTGTTTCCCTCCTTGGAGAGTGTCACGGTGTTCCCCTCTATGCTGGCCGCCATCCCGTCGGGGAGTGCGATTTTGTGGGACACCTTGGCTTCTCTTGGCATGCATTTTCCTCCTAGAACACGTATGCGAGCAGTCTTCCGCCCACCCTCTCTTTCTTGGCCTCAGAGTGATCCATTATCCCCTGATTCGTGGTTAGGATCAGCAGGCCGAAGTCCCTCGCTGGTAGGTACCTAGACTCCCACTTGTCGAAGTCGGACCTCTTCACCGAGTGTCTGGGCTTGATTACGCCGCATCTGTTTATCGCTCCTATCAGGGAGACCTTGTAGGAGCCGCCTCTTCCGTCCTCGAGTTTCTCGAATCCGCCCACGTATCCGGAGGTATGCATGATTGAGAGCATGCTCCCGAGTAGCTTGCTGGCTGGGCTTACCGTGACTTCGTACTTGCCAGCGGTCTCTGCGTTGTATATCGTCGTGAAGGCATCATTCAATGGGTCAAACTGCATCTTTCATCACCTCATGAGTATTTCTTGAATCCTATATCCGGGGCCACGTCTCGGAAGCACTGCCTGCATAGTCTCAGCCCGTGTCTGCGGATCATTCCCCTCTTCCTTCCGCAGCGCCTGCATCCCATGCTCCTTCCAATCCTCTCTCCGTGATCGCGTGCCATACTACTTACTCCTCCACAATTTTCAGTTCGAACTTCTCGGTGAACCATGCCTTGGACTCTTCTCTGCCGACTCTATGGGGCATGGAGACCTTCGACTTCCGCCTCCTCCTTCTGGAGACTCGGTGCCCTGGTCTCTCGAGGACCACGTTCACGTCCATTCCGAATATCCCGATGTCCGGGTCGTACTTCTGGTCAGGGAAGTCCGTGTAGTCAGAAATCCCGAACGAGAGGTTTCCCGAAGAGTCGAAGTTGTACGATGGAAGGGTGTGCTCCCTTACCCAGAATGCGTCCTTTAGGAATGACTGGACCCTCTCCGAGTCTCGGATGGTCACCTTGCACCCTATGGGGGCTCCCTTCCTGGTTCCCAGGTCTCTGTTGGTCTTGGTGGAAATCGTCCTTGAGGGAGTCATGCCTGTCAGCACCTCTAGCACCCTCTCGGCCAGCTGGAGTCTCCTTCCGCCTTCTCCCACGCCAATGTTGACGGTGACCTTGGTAATCGCTGGAGATAGCATTGGGTTTGCTGGCTCGCTCATGATTCAGCCTCCTTGGGTATGTCTGACTCCTTTCCAATCACGAATACGTAGTCGGTGATCGTCCCGAAGTCCTCGAATGATGTCTCGTTCGGCTTTGAGGATCTCTTGACCTCCTGATCCTTGATCTTGGCGATCTCGCCGATGTGGCTTCCACCGGTCAGGTATGCGGTTGCTCCCTTCTTCATCTCCATGTGGGATGAGACCTTCTGGTCGGGCAGGGATATTACCAGGGAGTCTCCGGTCTTGTAGTCTGGAGACTCGTCTAGTAGTATGTTCCTGCCGTCATGCAGGTGTACCTGGGTCTTTCCTCCCTTCACTGTAGTCTTGCCCATGACGCGGCATATCTTGCTGCCAGCCGCCTTCTTGGCGATGGGCCTGTATCGGAGTTTCCCGTTTTTGTCGAGGACGCATCGGTAGTTCTCGTCCCCTACGGTCAGTACGTCCATGATTCCGACCCCTCGGTCCCTGTCATTCTCTATCCTGCCGTCTACCATCACGATTCGGGAGTGCAGGATCCTCTTCGCCTCCCTCATGTTGTGCGCGATTCCTAGAACGTCTCGGAGTACGATGCCCAGTGGCATGCACATCTCGATTGGGTGCCCGCTCGGGTTGGGCTTCTGTGCCCAGATGTTTGTCTTCCTGGTGAGTGGCCATGTTCTTGGCATACCTAGCCTCTTGTGGTGGCTTCTGCTCATTCTGTGGCACCTCCTGTTGATCTGTCTGCGATTCTCTTGATTCTCTCTGGGTCGCCCTCGAACAGATTGGTGACGATGACGTTTGAGGGGTTGACTGGGACTGCTTCCTCCTTCCCGTCGGCAGTCGACTGGGTTAGCCCGTCGACGAAGATGAATCCGCTCTTTGTGTCGACCGATGCGACCTTCGCCTTCACTCCTGCCCTGCCCCTCGGCTGGCCAAGTCTCTTTCCTCGGGAGTCGGCTTTCACGCTGTTGGGGTGGCTGAAGTCGCCTCTCGTGACTTCTACTTCGTCCCCCACCCTGACTGTGACCGAGCGAACATGTCTCAGGTCCGGGTCGTCCGATATCAGGCGAGCTCGCATTCTCTTCCTCTTCACGTGGATGGGCGCGTCTCTCTGGGACGTTCTCTGCTTTCCTGCCTTCTTACTAACCATCTATTTCACCTACACAATCTGTTTGGCCGTAGCCGCTATCCTTGGCCATCTCTCGGCCGCTTCTCTGCTGACAGGTCCCTTGATGTCTGAACCCTGGACGTCGCCCCTATCGTTGGTAATGACGCATGCATTGTCCTCGAATTGGACCCATGTCCCGTCAACCCTTCTGAAGGGCCTTGATTGCCTGACTATCACTGCGGTGTATATCTGGCGCCTTGTCTCGGGAGTCCCTCTTCTAACGGTGACCCTGATCATGTCGCCTACTCCGGCGGATGGGTATCTCCTGGCTACTCCGCCCTTCTTGAGGACGGTGATCAGTTGGACGACCTTGGCGCCGGTGTTGTCCACACACTCCAGGCGGGCCTGCGTTGGTAGTGCGGAGGTCACCCTCCCTGGTATCCCCTTCATTGCCCTGCCCCCTTCTCAATGACGCAGAACTTCACTGTCTTGGACAGTGGCCTGCATTCCATGATTCGGACATTGTCGCCCGGGTTGAGTTCGCCTATGCAGCTGGGGAGGTGGGCGGAATAGCGCCTGGTCCTTTTCTCGTATCTCTCGAACTTCTTCATGTACCTGGTAGTCTGCCTCTCGACTACTACTGTGTCCTGCATTCCTTCTGAGGACACCACGCCCGTGATTATCTGTCCGCGTAGCCTAAGAGTTCCGTAGAACGGGCAGTTCTTGCTTCCGTCCCACTCCCCTTCGGGCTTGTTTACGTCTACTCCTATGTCTCTCATAATCAGGACCTCCTGTATCTCTTGCCGATTCTTTCCTCTGGCCTCTGGCCGACCGTGGAGCCGTTGATTTCCTCTTCTTCGATAGTGAAGCGGATCGTGTCCTTGGCCATTGTGATCTCGTTGTTGCTGGTCTGGATGATGATGGTCCTCTTGGTCTCGTCCATTACTACTCCGGATATTCCGATCAGGGTCGGGTCTGTTGAGTCGGTGACCTCCAGTTTCCTGGATAGCCAAGGTAGGTTGATCATCTGGGTCATCTAGCGCACCTCCACCTGGTATCCGTTCTGCTCGAGTACCTTCGCAGCCTTCTTCTTGTGGTCACCCTGTAGTTCGATTGTCCTGCCCTTGACGGTTCCTCCGCTTGCGCAGGCTCCCTTGAGTATCTTGGCTAGCTGGCCAATGTCGATCGCAGTGTCCTCTATGCCCTCCACCATTGTGACCATCTTTCCGTATCTCCTCCTGACCACTGAAATCACCGCCTTCTGCTGTTCTTTGGCTATCTCCTGACAAATACATAGGTCATATGGAAGCGCACACATGTTGCAAATTCCCGCCAAATCACTCCCCCTCTTCCCTTGCGGGATCTGCGCTGGTACGGGATCGCCCTCTTCTTGGCGACCACGTCTTCCAGGTAGTCCCTGGCTATCTCAGCGTTCATCCCTCTGATTGCCTTGGCGATGTGATAGCAGTGCTTGTGATGGCAGTCCAGATTGACAGCCCGTGCAGAGACAAGGTTCGACCCCTCCAGTAGCTGGGTGTATCCGCTCTGTGATCTACCTTGTCTCCTGCTCATATTCTCATCTCACTTTAGCGCCACGTGCTGGGAAGACCTGGTTGCCCCCACACCTGGTCCGGTGTGCGTAACCGACTTCCTAGTCTTGGCAAATTCACCCAGAGAGTGGCCGATCATTGGCGGAATTATCTCCAGGTTAACGAATTTCTGTCCATCGTGGACCCCGATAGTGGAACCTACCATCTCAGGGAGTACGTACATCCCCCTGCAGTGGGTCTTCACGGTCTTACCGTTACTGTTCCTGACCCTCTCTACGAGCTTCTGGCACTCCTCTGTCAGTCCTCTCCCGAGGGTTCTCTTCACTCTGGACGGCATCAGGGTCGCGATTGATAGCGCATCGGGGTCGTAGTCCTCGTTCTCTGGCTCGAAGCCGTTCCCCCAGGGGTAGAGCGGGATCTCCTTCAGCTCTTCTATGGTGTAGCCCCTCCACAGGAACTCCTTCTTCCTTCGCTCGGAGATCTTCGATCGCCTCTTCCTTGCCTGACGCCTGGCCATCTTTGCTGACCTGAACACCTTCCTCTTCCTTGCCATGATATCTACTCCTTCTTCGACCGGCCTCTACCGGTTCTTCTCGGTGCTATGTTCCCGACCTTCTGTCCTGGTGGTGCGTTCCTAGCAACTGAGTTTGGCCCGTGGACAGCTTGGTGGTTTCCGCCACCGTGAGGGTGATCTACTGGGTTCATTGCTACTCCGCTGACTGTGGGGTATTGCTTTCCTCTTGCCTTTGCCCTGTGGTGCGCGGCACCTGCCTTGAGTAGGGGCTTCTCGGTTCTGCCGTGGCCTCCGAGG
>CACGIE010000023.1 GCA_902573015.1 uncultured Candidatus Poseidoniales archaeon
ATGTGCTGTTTCAACCAGTCAGGTATCCTCCCAGCTGGGACCTCCTCGATAGTCACAGAGTGTTCCGTTGGTGGCAAATCATCATCTCCGAGCATTGGGCATGCTCGGCGGTGGTTATTCAACCCACTGATTGGGCGAGGGTTTACGACAGGGATTCTCCTTGGCGTCTAGGGACCAAGGCAGCAAGCATACACAGGAGAGTAGTCACTCCCGGCGCAGGGATGGAGTTCGAACTGCTGGCAGCATCTCGAGATTCCCAGTCTACAACCAGGACAACGGACATATCGTTCCCATCCCATGGTTCGGGGGGCTCGAATGCGAAGGACCCTGAATGGCTTGTGCCCACGTTGACAGCCTCGTGAAGGACATTAGTGTAGTTCGCCTTTCCGTTGCTCCCCTCTGGATGGTATGCTACATCCTCCACGAACATCAGCCATGTGTTCAGCTCCCATGGGTAGTCTTCCTCCGACCAGAGGCTTATGTCCCACTGGAAGTTGTAGTCCAGAATCTCTCCAGAATGGTTCCCATCCTGATCGTTGGCTGGCATAGCCATGGAAGCGGACACTTCTAGGGAAATTGAGCCATTTGATGAGAAGGGGTGGCTCGAGCCCAATGCCAGTGCGGTAGAGTAGTCGGTCAGCAGACTGTTGGATTTTGTACTGATTCCTGTGTACATCCTCTCTCCGTCGAAGACCTTGCTTGGAGCGGATCTTTCTGTCCCGGGAATCGTCATCACACCCCCATCGGATGCGGTCATTGACCTCTCTGTGGAAAGGAGGGACCCAGCCCCGTAGGTTTCCACCCATCTAGAGTCGGTGGAGTTGCTTCCGAATGGGTCCAGGGTCTCGTAGAGGTGTCTGTGATAGTGTATCCTGGTAACGTCGAGGTCCCCAATGGCATCATCAAGGGCCTGTTCGGTCTTGATGCAGTTAGAACACCACGTGGCTGTGTAGACCTCCACTATGCTCGGCAAATCGATTATTCCAGATGCGGTTTCCTCGTAGGTCGTATTGGACAGTTCGATCGAGATCCCTCCGATGGTACCGTATTTCTTCCCTATCTCGTCAGTTATCCTTGCATCGTCCCAGAGGCTTTCCGTAGCTGCTGAGGATTGCATCGGGATTACGATGAGTGCAATCAGGACTAGTGCCCACAGGCGCCTCATGACTACTCGACTAGGAGGGGTTATTGAACGGTTACGGGTTATTGTGATTTCTCGAAGGACTCTATGGCCGTGTCAATGTCCTCATCAGTGATGTGGAGATGAGCTACGGCCCTCACTATGGAGTCCGTCTCCACGCTCACATCTACGCCTAGTTCGGCAAGCTTCCTAGCCACTTGACTAGAGTTTTCTTCCATGCACTGCACGTAGACCATGTTCGATTGGACTCCCTCCAGTTCTACAGCGAAGGAGTCCATAGCATTGATCGATTCAGCAAGCCTAGAGGCTCGTGTATGGTCCTCGGAAAGTCGTTCGATGTTGTTTTCCAAGGCATAGATGCCAGCTGCGGCTAGTATTCCGGATTGCCGCATCCCGCCTCCGAAGGTCTTCCTCCACCTGCGAGATCGGGAGATTGTATCTGCGTCACCGACAAGAACTGACCCCACCGGAGCCCCTAGTCCCTTTGACAGGCAAACTGAGATGGTATCGAAGTCCCTGACCATGCGAGCTGGGTCCGTCCCACTGCCTATTGCGGCATTGAAAAGCCTGGCACCATCCAGGTGGGCTCTGCAGTCGTTTTCATGAGCGACGTGACAAATCCCATCCAGAGTATCCTGATCGTAGATTGACCCCCCTCCTACGTTAGCGGTGTTTTCGACACAAACTAATTTGCAGTCGGGGAAGTGATAGTTGCTTCCGGCCGTCTTCCTGATCGCACTTTCGACTCCTTCCGCACTCATCTGACCCAATCGTCCATCGACAAACGCGATAGAGCACCCTGCCACGGATGCGTATGCTCCGGATTCCCACAGGTAGATGTGGCTGTTGCGATGTGTAACTATCTCGTCACCGTGGTTTGTCTGGGTTTTTATCGCAATAGTATTGGACATTGTGCCGGAAGGAACGAACAAGGATTCCTCCTTTCCGAGCATTTCAGCCACCATCTCTTGAAGTTGGATCACTGTAGGGTCGTCCCCCCATACATCGTCCCCAACCTTGGCTCCTGCCATCGCCTCCCTCATCGGAGGTGTTGGCTGTGTCACCGTGTCGCTTCGGAGGTCGACTCTGTCACCAGGGTAGTCCCTCATGTCCATCTCTGATGGATGTCCTCACATAACTGGTGCGATGGGCTAGGGCTGCTTCTTCCTGATGTCCTCTGAGTACATGTATGCCTTTCCTTTGCCACTTGGACCAGTACTCTTCTTGTTGGAGATGTAGAGGATTGCCATGGTTCCTGCCAGTATGGCTGGAACTCCGAACATCAATATCGTCATCCATAGTGGCCTCTCCACATCAATGCACGAGGTCTGCCCGCTCAGCTCCTGCTCCTGTCCAGACGGACACTTGCTCTGCTCCGTTGATGCGGCTTCGGAGACGTAGTTCCCCGGATCGGCGGGGAGGCATCCTACCTTTCCTCCCTCGGGCTGGTAGTTCCCAGGTTGGCAGGGGATTTGGGATATCGCGCCTGATGAAGGGACGAAGTTTCCAGGGTCAGAGGGTATGCAGCTGTCCATCCCCTCATCGGGTTGGTAATTGCCTGGCCTGCATGAGGTCTGGGACATCGCCCCCTCTTCGGGAACGTGATGACCTGTCATAGCAGGGGTGCACGATTGCTGGCCACCGAAGGACTGGAACTGACCAGTTGGGCAGGGTGTCTGGCTTGATGAACCCGGAGAGTCGATGAAGTTGCCAGGATTTGCCGGCAGGCAAGACGACTGTCCAGGATCTGGTTGATATGTGCCAGGCAGACACTGGCTCTGGGATGAGGACCCTGTTTCGTTGACGAAGTAGCCTGGAGATGCATCCACGCAAATCGACTGGTCACCGGGCTGGTACTTTCCAGCTGGGCATGAAACCGTGGTCGATCCGTCCGGACTGGCTATCTGGCCTGGGGGAGGGGATTCGCATCCTGATGACCCTGATTCTGACTGGAACTGTCCAGGCGGACAAGGCGTAGGCCCCGTGGCTCCGTCCAGGTCGACGAAGAACCCGGGCTCTGAGGGGGTGCAGGACCCCTGACCTGGCTCAGATGAGTAGGTTCCGTTCTGGCATTGGTTCTGGGATGTAGAGCCTAGTTCGGAGTAGAATCCCGGTTCTGCTTCTATGCACGATATCTGTCCTGAGTCAGGTTGGTAAGTTCCAGCGGCGCACAGGGTCTGCCCTACCGATCCCTCCGAGTCTGTGTAGTGCCCGGGGGTGGTTGACAAGCAGGAGGTCTGCCCGAAAGAATCCTGGAACTCTCCCGGCTGGCAGGGGGATTGCGAAGATTGCTGCACCCCATCGACGAAATACCCTGGTGAGGCATCGGTGCAGTTTGCCTGGCCCTGTTGGGACGAGTATGTTCCCGGTTGGCACTGCTGCTGGGAGTCTGATCCCTCTGAAGGGACGTGGAATCCTGGTCCGGCTTGGAAGCATGAGGTTGCGGCTGACATGATCTGGTACGTTCCTGCTGCACAGGGGATCTGCTCTTCCGAGGCGAAGCCAGTAACGTAGTATCCGGGACTTGCATCCAAGCAATCTGTTGCACCTGAAGATGGTTGATAGGTTCCTGAAGAGCACTGATTCTGGCGTATTGATCCTTCGTCAGAGACGTAGTTACCTGGCTCGGATTGGATGCAGGATGACTCGCCTGAATCGGACTGGTAGCTGCCTACTCCACATGGGGTCTGAGATGCAGAGGCAGAATCCGCTACGTAGTGACCAGGGCTCGCATCTATGCAGTCCAGCTGACCATAGCTCGGTTGGTATGTTCCTGGTTGACAGGGGAACTGCTCGTATGGCGGGAGGTCGTTTGTGTAGTGTCCTGGCTCGGTCAGTTCGCATGTGCCATCCGTCGCGTAATGTCCCGACGGGCATCCGTCAGGGAACGGGTCCAGGATGTTCACGATGCCGTCGTCGTCATTGTCCCTCTCGCTCATCAGGGCGTGCCTACCAGTTCCCAGATCGACGTAGGCTGGGACGTCGCTATCCACGTCCTCCCCGAGTCCAAGGGCTCCTTCTTCGTGGTGTCCCCAGCAGTAGACTGAAGCGTTTGTCGCCACTGCACAGGTGTGATACAAACCTGACGAGATCTCTGCTACTCCTAGACCTGTAGGCATAGATACGCTCACTGGGGTTGAGCTGTTGTTTGTGGTTCCGTCTCCTAGCTGACCCTGCTCGTTGAGCCCCCAGCAAACAGCGCTACTGTCATCGAGTATGGCACATGTGTGATCGATGCCTGCATCTATGGAAATAGCTGTCCTCCCTACAGGAAGGGACACGCTCCTCGGGAACCTTGAGCTGGTGTTAGAACCGTCACCCAGCCTACCCTCGGATTCTCCATATGAGAATGTGTTGTTACCCCAGCAGTGAACCGACCCGTCGTCAAGGATTCCGCAGGTGTGTCCCGCGCCTAGATCCATTGCAACTAATGAGCGGTTTGCAGGGAGGATGGAAATTGGGGTCGGCTCATTTCTGTCATTGTAAGTCCCATCGCCGATGTGCCCGTAATCGTTGTTCCCCCAACACATGCCTGAGCCATTGTCCAGGATGACGCAAGTAGAGAACAACCCTGCAACGACGGAGATCGGATGTCTACCCTGTGGAAGGTCGATTTCGGTTGGAGCGTTCCTGTCGGATGTATCGCCGGTGCCGAGTTGCCCATCGGAATTCTCGCCCCAGCACCAAAGTGCCATGTCGGGTTCGGTAATCGCGCAGGTGTGGACCATCCCTGTGGCTAAGGTGACGAAGGTCCTGCTTCCGGGCATCACAGAGGGGCCATGAGGCTGATCGCAGATATTGAAGCAACTAATGTGGCCATGTCCTATCTGTCCGGAGTAGTCCTCTCCCCAGGCATAGATATCGCCGCTCGATGTAAGTGCTACTGAGTGGCGCCCGTCCGGGCTAGTCTCAATCACGTCCGAGAGGCAGCAGGTTGAGTCGTCTACTTCGTTTACTGATACTGGGGTATATTCGTTCGGGACAGCGAACCTGTCTTCCGAAATACCCAGGAACGAGCCATAGTTACTACCCCAGCACTTCATCTCATTGTTGTCCAAAACAACGCAGGTGTATTCGTAGGATGTTCCCAGTGCAGTTAGAGAGTAGATAGATCCTACGGTAGAACCAGGCATATTGAGTCCAGAATGGGTTTCCATTGAGGTTGGTTCTTCGTCAAGGATTTCCCCGCTATGTTGGTGCAGTCCCACTGACAATGACATACCCAGAAATAGAATGGCAATGGTTAGTGCTAGGGTCCTGCTATGTTCGATGCGTCCGCTCATGGCTATCGAAGTAGAATGGATGTATTAACGGTTTTTTCGTCATTGTAACTGTCCCCACTTGATGGTCAAACTAATTTGTGACATACTCCACGGGCGGTCATGCCGGATAGTGGGGTGCCTGTAGAGTCGTTCCTGTCTGACAACTGCCCGCCTATGGGAATCTATGAGACCCTATACGCCTTCAGAGATTCGTTCGGCAGTTTCATGGGAACTGAGGGCACTCATCCATGGTCTCAGGGATTCCCACTCACGACCCCTCTAGAGAAATTCGGAGGCCCCCCTCTACCGGACAGTGTAGATGTGACTTGGGAGGATCGCTTCTATCCGAAGGCATGGGGCCATCCGGACTTGCGAGAAGCGATATCAGGGTACTACAACGACCAATACGGCTCGAAAGTAGAGCCCGAGAATGTGATGGTGTTCGCTGGAGGTAGGCCAGGGATATTCACTGTTCTGGCATTCCTCAAAGATCACGTGAAGGTAAGGATTGGCAACATTGAGTGGCCGGCTTATCTGGATATCTTGGAGCAGACAGATACGGACTTCCAAATTGTCCCGTTCACCAAGGAGAACGGCTTCCACCCTAGCAATGAGGAGTACTTCGATAGATCTGGTCTGAATGCAAAGACAAGCCTGATGCCGATCATCTCGAACCCCCAGAACCCTTCCGGTCAGACAAGATGGGGGGATGAGTTGCGGGATCTAATCAGATTGGCTGAGGGTCCCAAAAACGGTATCCTTCTGGATGAGGCATACGAGATGTTTCACTCGCCTTCAGTGAGTGGAATTCAGTTCGTAGAGGACCTTGACAACAGTAACGTGTTCATCGCAGGAGCCTGTACAAAGGGATTGCAGTCTCCAGGAATCAGAATTGGATGGATAGTCTCTAGTAAGAAGAACATCGAGACGCTGTCCAACTTCTCCAGCTTCGGCATGGGTGGAGTCAGTCATCCTTCCCAGCACTATGCGGTCAAACTCCTAGAGCCCAGTAGAGTCGAGAAGGCTAGGAAGGCAGTGGAGGAGCATTACAACTGGCAAAGAGGAAGGTATGGTGAGGCATTCGAGGAAATGGGTCTTGGAGTGTACACTGGCGATGGTGGTTTCTACCACTGGCTAGAGCTGCCTGAAGGTATGACAAGTGCCGAATTAAACAAACGATTGTTCAAGCACGGCGCTGCAATACTATGCGCTACTGACTGCGACATGGCACGTCCACATTCGAAAGACCCGAGTTATGAGTCGCCTTATTCCCGATTCTTCCGATTTTCCTTCGGTCCGCTGCTGCCTGAAACCTTCGATTCAGACATCGAATTATTCCGAGGAGTTTTCGATGATTACAGGAAAGAGGTTGAACTCTGAATTTGGTCAAATCCTTAAGTGATGGATTTCCTCCAAGCGCTGTGGCGACAGGACCGACCGCGCAACAGGCAGCCAAGCTGGCCAAGGCGACGTATGCTCAATTCTTGGAAGAGCCTGAACGTTCCAAGCAAATTGCGAATATCCCGAAGCTACTGAAGAAGTTCGAAGGTAACTATGGAACTATGGTCAAGGGGCTCCAGAAGAAGTACGGAAAGGTGACGAAAAAGTCATCGGAGCCGGAGCCCGAACCAGAGCCGGAGCCCGAACCAGAGCCGGAGCCCGAACCAGAGACTAAGAAGAAGGTCAAGAAGACATTGGATCCAGCAGAGGCGAAAGCCAAGGAGGCCGAGGCTAAGGCCGAGGCTGCAGCGGCTAAGAAGGAGTTGGAGGCTGCTAAGAAGGCGCAAATGGGAGATGCGAAGAAGGCTGCGAAGGAGGCAAAGGCAGTTGCTAAGGCAGAGGTCGAGGCTAAGAAGGCCGAGGCCGGAAGGAAGGCAGCAGAGAAACAAGCCGAGGCTGCAAAGAAGGCCCTAGATGACCTGAAGAGTTCCTCCAAGCTTTCCCCAGAGGAGCTTAAGGCCAAAGAGGCCGAACTAAAGGAGAAAGTAAAGTCTGAGTCCGCTGCAGCAAAGGAGTTCGGGAAGGAAGCCAAGGACGCTATGGCCGAGGCTAAGAAGCTCGGAACAGAGGTTGCTAAGGAAGGAAAGGCCGCAGCAAAGGCTGAAGCGGAGCTGAAGAAGGCCGAGATGGAGAGAAAAGTAGCAGAGAAGCAAATCAAGGCTTCTGGCAAGGCGAAGTCGAAGGCGGAACAGCAGCTCGAGGAGTTCCGTGCAAAGCGTGAGCTAGCAGAGTCGAAGATGGAGAGTACCATGGCCAAGAAGCAGGAGGCCCTGGAGGCTTCAAAGGCAGAGGCCGAGGAAGCGAAAGGTGCTCTGAAGGACGTCAAGGATCAGATGAAGACCGAGATGGCAGCTGCCAAATCCTTGGAGAAGGAAGTCAAGGCGAAGCAGAAGGAAATAGCGAGAGTGGAGGAAGAGGCTAAGAAGGCCGAGGCACAGAAGGTCAAGGTCCAACAGGAGATAGAGGACAGTCACAAATTCAAGTCGGAGACAGCGAAGAAGGCTGAGCAGGTCGAGCAGGAGATAGAGAAAATCCAGAGCGAGATGAAAGGAAAGGAAGAGGCTCTTGTCGGAGTCGAGACAGCTGCGATGAAGGCCGAGAGGGAAGCAGCCCATGAAGAGTTGAAGCTCAAGGCTAACCTGATGGAAAGAGAGGAGTTAATCCTAGAGAGGGTCAGCCTCAAGGCTGTTCAGATCAATTGGGCCCAGATCGGGGAAGCAGAAGGTCAGAGGCCAGACGATTTGACTCGAATACAGGGTCTGGATGAGTTCTCACAAAAGAAACTCAACGTTCTTGGAATCCACACCTACGACCAGATTTCCAAAATGGACCCAGTCACGGCCGAGGTCGTCAATGATGCCATGGAGTTCACACCTGGAAGAGTAACCAAGATGATGTGGGTGCAGCAATCAGTCCAGCTGATGGCAGAGAGAGGCCGTTAGTCACTCGACTGGAGCATATATCTTGTACTCGCTAAGAGGCGGGGTATAGACATGCAAATTAATGAGATTGGTTGTTTCATCGTTTGAAACTCGGTGGATATCTGGCTCCTCTGCGGCACAAACCTCTCCTGGGACGTATCTCCTGTCTGAAACTGGGTATGCCAAACCTTCCGAATTAGTCTCGTACACGGTCTCCGTAGATACGCCTGATACGATCAGGAATGCGCAGTCGCTACCAGTATGATCGTGTATGGGCGTATCCTGACCTGGTGTCCAGCATATTGCCACAAGTTCGTAGTGCTCATTCTTCTTGATCACATTCCTCTGATACCCATCCTCGGAATACCCTATACAATCCTCCAGAGCATCGACGTTTACTTCCAATGAAGAGAGTCGAGCGTCTAGCTCATCGAGACCGGGCCTCCTGTCGATTCCATCCAGCCATTCTGTGAGGTCCCTAAGGGACGCACACTGGGACAGAAGTGTGGATCTCGCCTGTTCTGATAAGGGGGCCTGCGTAACCACACACCTCGCAGAAGGACTAGATTCAAGACTCTTCTTACCAAGTCCTAGACAGAGCCACCAAACCCCGAGTCAACCAACTAGGGATAGTTGTCCGGTAATCTTGTCTATCTCGCCCCTCGGTCCCGGACCTATTCCAACCACCGTCTCGGTTCCAGGAGGGATTTCCGTATGTCCTGCATCAGTGACTAGTTGGCATACCAATCCCGCCTTCTTAGCCCTCGAGTAGACTTGCTTCAGCGAAACCAAATCAGGGACCTTGCACACGATCTTTCTGGCCCCTCTTCTTAGATACTGATCCAGAGCCCGAGGGTTGCTCCTCTTAGCAGAAAGGACGCACTCTGCCGATGCGTGCGCGCATTGTGCGGCTAGTTTTCCCTTCGAGAGTTGCAAGTCCTGCCTGGTAACAAGGACCATGGTTAGTTCGTCAGTTGGCGACACCATCTCTCACCGCTTCTATTGACTGAGAAGACCGATGCCGTGACATTATCTCTCCCAGAGGAGCGGCCATCCATGCAACGAAGAGTATGTTTCCGAATGCGTGATAGAGGTCGAAAACCAGACCATTCAGGAGATACGGGACGAGCATCGAGAATCCTGTATCGAGAAGGATGCTTAGTGATACGAACCAGTTGAAAGCGACTCCTGATGCTGCTGCTATGAATGCGAGACGGTTGAGCCTGAGTTTTTCATTGACAACTAGCTTGTCGGAGAGAAGGGAGCCGGATATTCCTATTGCTCCCCACCCGATGACTTGGAAGATAGTCCAGGGTCCGTGTCCCATGAAAATCACATTTGAGGCGAGAGCTACGACTGCTGCTAGGGCGAGAGCCCTTGAAGCTCCGAAGTACACTCCAGTCAAAAGAACGAGTACCGTGACCGGTTGAACATTCGGAATGGGTTCCATGAGTATCCTTCCAGATACTCCGAATATAGCGAGGAGAATCAGCATCCCCCATTGGCTCTGGTCCCTAAGAGATCGTTCGCTCCTGATTAGGGAGAGCACGATAATAGAGAGCACTATGACATTCAGAGCGAGAGTTTGAGTCGGAGTAAGATAGACGTTGTGAAAGTCGTACAAAGTTCCGCCCCGAGCCTCTGTCTCAACCTCACCTCTTCATAGTTCCTCAAGAGTTACCATGTCCCGATACTCCATTCGATGACATCTCCTTCAGACATTACCAGGTCCCCTATACCCACCATAGAGGGGGCCCCATTGTGATCTAGGTGCCAATATGCTCCATTGAAGTCCCCAGTCAAAGAGTCCGGGTTCAGCCCGCCAATCGTGTGAACAAACACTCCCCATTGCCCGACTTCGTATCCTACTGATAGTTGACCATTGGCCATTCTAGTTGAGTTCATCATGAAGTCTAATCCATTTGAGTACCCCTCAAATCCTCCGACACACGCACCGGTCCTATTCAGATCCTCATTCGTTCCGATCTCTTCACCGTCTGGACCAATCATGGTCACTCCAAGGTTGAATTCAGAATGAGGAGAGTCCGAGGGGAAATAGATACACAGGACTTGCTGCTCATCCCATTGTGATGGAAGTCCGTGGTGGGAAGACTCGTTGTCTTCGATATATCTCGTCGACTCTTCAGCTAGTCTGTCCTGTATTGACGGAGCTAGAAGTAAAAGTGCTACTAGGGCTACAATTGATGCGGGTTTTAACCAATCAGACATGGAGTTCTTGTTAGACAGGTTCAGTCTATCAAGATAGTTATCTAATCATAATACAAGGAGATCGGATTATTATTCAATCATCTCGGAAATCCTATCCCTGAGAATCTTGCTTACCAGTTTCCCATCTGCAGAACCGCCTAGATTCTGCATCACCATCCCCATCAGTGGTCCAACTGCTCCCATTCCTCTTTCTTTTACAAAGTCAGAGCGAGTGCTAAGGACCTCGGTCACCGCATCCTCAACAGATGACTCATCGGCTGGAACGAAGCCTCGTGATTCGGCTTCCGACGACATGAAGTCCACTAATCTCTCAATTGGACCCTCGACTGATTCCATTAGAAGGGTCTCCGCTCCCTCTCTTGTCAGGAGGCCCTCCTCTCGAAGGTGAACGGACGCCGCTAGGGAGTTTGGTTTGGAGGTGCCATTCTCTAGGAGGGCGCTTGCCCACGCCTTGGCTGGAAGTTTAAGAGGTCCCTCGATTCCCTCGAATAGTAGGTCATCGATTTCCCCATTCAGCAACGCCTCTTCCTGATTTTTAGATAGCCCCAGACCTGATAGTCTATTCTTCCTTTCCTGAGCGGACAATGGGAGGTTTTTGCAAATAGAATCCCATCTCTCTGGTGAGATTTCCAGAACTGGTATGTCTGTCTCGGGATACATCCTAGCACCTCCTGGTAGAGGCCTTAGGGCCGTTGTCGTTCCATCTTCCGGCTTCCCCTTCCTTACCACTACGTTCCTCACCTCTCTGGGTATCCTGTGGAAGGCTAGTCGTGCCCTGTCGACGACTGCCTCTAGTGCCAGTTCGGACTGCCATTTTGGAGCCATGCACAGAACGAATGCGTCGGCTTCTGACAGAGACAGTTGACTCCTGACCGAGTTGACTTCAGTTTGAGAAATCCCGTATGCGGGGAGTTCGTCAGAATGGAAGATTCCAGATACCCCAGCAAGCTTGGCGGAACTGGCTAGCTCCCTTCCCAATCTTGGCAACTGTGAGCCTTTTTCGTCCATCGTCTTCCTTCCGATCTTTCCTGAGAATCCTGGTAGCGATATTCCGAGGATACAAAAGCCATTCTGCAAGGACGATGATACCATGTCTGAATCGCATTCTGAGAATAATTCTGTCACATCGTGAGTAGCGTAGGGTACTCTCTTCTTCGTGGCAAGTTCTACCCTATTCTCCACTGGCATCGAGTCAGACTCCCTATCCGGAGGAAGGGGGGGGAGGGAGAACTCGCTTCTCAGTTCATTCGCCAGACGGTAGAAATGGAGTTGACGAGCCATCTCTAATCGAATAATTCTCGGAATCCAGTCTAGGTCCTGGCATCCTTTGATCTCAACTCTATCTCCACATGAGATGCTGACATTGAGGTCTTGTCTGATTGACCCTAGTCCCCTCCTGACCCTACGAGTATCACGAAGCAGGCGGCCCAGTGCCAATGCGGTCTCCTTTGCATGCTCCGGAGAACGAACATCCGGAGCAGTAGCGACTTCCACTAGAGGGACGCCCAGCCTGTCTAGATTGTACACTACAGTTTCTCCGACATCGCTCCTCTTGGTCTCGAGCTTCCGAGCAGAGTCTTCCTCCAACGAAAT
This sequence comes from uncultured Candidatus Poseidoniales archaeon, assembly GCA_902573015.1. Taxonomy (GTDB): domain Archaea; phylum Thermoplasmatota; class Poseidoniia; order Poseidoniales; family Thalassarchaeaceae; genus UBA36. The sequence continues at coordinate 12,147 of CACGIE010000023.1, forward strand.
CAGATCGATTCCAACCTGGCTAGAGTCGGCCTCTATTTGTCCATCAGTAGCCACAATCGTTGTCCTCTGGAAACCACTGGTGTTGGAGCCATCCACCACCGTCTTCCTCATCGCTTGCAGGTTTGGGATTGGTTTTGCACCCATCATAGCGGCCATAGTGAGAACAACATCTACTGCCTCAGAGTCATGGTTCCTCGGTGGCGACTCGTCGAGTTCGATGAGTCCGGAGTTAGGTGACTGGACGTATTCGAAAGTCCTGTTCCTCCTTTGCTCGAATCTGGCAGCGACGTCTGTATCACCCCCTTCCCCTCGTGATGCTCTGAGCCTGCGAGTAGAACGCGGCCAGTCCTGGGGAATCTCGTCCGACCTGTATTCGAAAAGCTCGCTGGGCATTCTCGAGTGAAGTTTGTCGGTCGCCAACTGTTGGTGGATTTCCAGACCGCACATGAATCCCAGTGAGACGGGATCTAGTTCCTCGGGATCGGTCACATCTCCAATTGGTTCCATATGCAACATCAAGGGAGGGGTTTTGGCTCATAGGCTCTATGGAAAACGATAGGTGTCTGTGGTGTGTTCATACAATATTCCATCCTTGAGCATCTGAGCGAGTACCCTGTCAACCTCATTCTCGGTAATCTTGGGAAGAGCGGTGTTGTAGATTTCGGCTAACTTTGCCTCCCCTTTTTCTGAGCAGATATCTCGGATCATGTTCATTATTGCAGTCTTACTTACTCGTGCTCTGGGAGAGACGCCTGAGAAGACCTCGGATTCATCCTCAATTCCTGACTCTTCCCTCCAGTGCTTGAACACAGCCAAAGCCACCTTAGCGTTCTCCAAAGTAGCCGTATCCTGCAAGTGCATCCTTGCATGTGCCTCTGTCAGACGGATCAGTGCTTCCAAAGCCCTCGCTGTGATTGGGATTATTGATTCCTTATCACCAAACTCATTGTTGTTCCGTCCCTCGTCCTCGCGGCCGAAGGATTGCCTCTCTTCCGTGTAGTACTTGAGGATAGCATTCTTTGCATCCTGGTCCAACTGTGGATGCACTGTTCTCTTGGCGAACGCGATGTACTTTCTTAGGAAATCCTGGCTGAGGTGCTCCGCCCTCCCGTTTTCAGGTTTGACAATGTAGAGGCCTTCCTCGTTATCGGACGGGCCTAGCTCGATCGAGTTCTCCATCAGAGTCTCGCTCTTACCGGTGGTCCGATTGTCCAGTATGTGCCTGGCTATCCTCTCGTCATCGTGGATCCTGACCTCATCCCTCATCATCCAGATGATATCGAATCTAGAGGCCAGTGCAGGAGCTAATCCAGTCTCTTCGTACGCCCTCATTACGCTGGTATTCTTGTGCCTCTTCGTGAATCTCCCCTCCTTTGGATTAGCGGCTGCGAGAATCGCGCATCTAGAGTTTAGAGTAGCCGTTATCCCTCCCTTGGCTACGTGGACCTTCTGCTGCTCCATCGCTGGATGCATCATCCTAGTGTCATCGGTGGATATCTTGTCAAACTCGTCTATTGCGGCGAGCCCTCGGTCTGAGAGTGGAAGTACTCCAGCCTCGAGAGCGAATCTTCCATCTCCGAATGCGTCCCTTACTGCTGCTGCGGTCAGTCCGGCTCCGGAGGTTCCTCCTCCAGTGGCGAATCTTCCCCTCGGGGAGAGATTCGAGATGAATGTGAGTAGTTGCGACTTGGCAACACCCGGATCTCCCATGAGCAGGATATGTATGTCTCCTCTGGATCTCGTATTGTCTTTCAGTCTCCGTGAGACTCCTCCGAAGAGTTGCAGAGCAAGCGAACGCTTGACTAGGCCTATTATGCCCGTAGAGAAGATGGAGGGGGCTATGGATTGTTGAATCAGAGGCATCAGGTCTTCTCTATTTGAGATCTCTAGAATTCTTCTCCTGTCCTCTTCATCGATCGATATCTCTGTGAACGGGGTGCTCTCGTGCTCAGAACTAATCAGGTGGAAGATAACGTCGAACATAGGAGTCTTCTTCCTATTTCTAACCTCACTTCTGACGACAGGGATGACGTTCGCAGTAATCCTCTCTCCCGGAAGGTGACTGTTTACTTGGTCGCCCTCTATCAGAACCATGCCCCTCCTGGGCTGGGCTCCACTCGGAACATACTCGGGTTGCTCCTGAATCTCTATCCACTGGTTGTTTACCATTCTAGAACTTAGGAGTACCAAATCGAACCGCGTTTCGACTTTGGTGCTCCCACATCCGCCCAGAGCCTGCGGACAATTGAGTGGTTCCTTCAATTCTCTCTCGTTTTCTTGGTCTATTTCTATGTCATGGCCGCACGACTCGCACTTGAAAACCGCCCTGTGTATTCTGGGTTTAATCTCGGAAATCTTGGTGACAATGACGTCGACGCTGCGCAGTTTGTCTATGTCCGAGCTACCTATCTCTCGCAGGGGCATCCTTGAGTCTCCAGGTAGCTCTCCGACCCGTAGCAAGGCATCTATCTCCTCTCCCCTCTCTCTGCAAATCTCCATCAGAGTCTTAGAGCCAGCGGAGAGAATCTGCTTTGGATGCTCCAGTACGTCCTCTGCAAATTGCGGATCGAAAGTCTGGATCTCATGGAATGGAATAGAGAGGTAGGGGAAGTTGGTCTGACGAGACAACAGTGTCATCACCTCTGACTCCTTAGCCTCCTCAAGGAAGGTCCTCCATCTGGCCGAAGCGTCATGTGCTGCCATTGTCATTTTCGTCACCGGGCTTTGTGACTCGGAACACACGGCCTATGAACAGTATGGTTGGTTTTTCCAACCCCCTTACTTCCAGTGGAGAAACGAAACCTCTTCAGGATGCCTTTCTGGATTTTTTTTACTTCTACTGCAAGTTAGAAAGTGAGTCCTCCGGACTGATTTGGATATGGTGATATTGAAGTCTAGAACCCTAATCGACAAGCATGGAGTATCGAAGATTTGGTCGTGACCTATTCGTGAGGCTGGACAAGGGAGAGGGATTACATGATGCCATTAGGAGTCTGAGTGATCATGGAGTTAGTACTGCAGCAATTACCAGCGGAATAGGGAGGGTCAGGGGGACAGAAATAGGATTTCTTGACTCTGATGGAATTTATCAGAAGATGGAGATTGAGGAGCCGATGGAGTTACTTTCGATGCAGGGCAATCTGGCTCCCGGACCAGATGGGCCTTTCACACACATCCACATTGTAGCCTCAGATGACGATCACGTCGTCAGGGGCGGTCACCTCTTCGAGGCAACAGTAGAGGTTACGGCAGAGATTCACATGAGGGTATTGGACGAGGATGATGCAACCATGGTAAGAGAAGCGACAGAGAGCGACTTCTTCGGACTCTCATTCTATGATTTGGAGGGTTAGTCCTGCGGGTGCTTTTCGCACATGGCTTCGAAGGTAGTCCAACTGGATCCAAGCCCACCTACATGAGGGAGGCTTTTGGATGGAAGGTTACGGCACCGAAGATGTCTGAGCTAGGATGGAGTATCGCGAGTCAGACAGACGTTCTGATCAAGCACTTGGACGAAGGAGAGTATGACTTGGTTGTCGGATCCTCCATGGGCGGGCTAGCTGCGGCGAACGCCTCGTCAATGAGGCCTAACGAGGACATCAGACTACTGTTGATAGCCCCTGCATTCGGACTTGCCGAGAACTGGGAAGGGATGGAAGAAACTGGTAGGAGTGCTTGGAAAATCACAGGAGAGAGGAGA
>CACGIE010000024.1 GCA_902573015.1 uncultured Candidatus Poseidoniales archaeon
CGTCGGAAGTAGGTACTCTTCGAATCTAGATTCTACATCCAACTCTCCTCTATCGTTGAGCAATGGCCAATTTGTCATCCCTGGTTTGGAAGGTACCATGGAGAGCGAATCCTCACAGGGGATCACTCTCACCTTGCCACCTGCTACGACTCTGGAAACAACTGCTTCGTTCTCGATTGGATCCAGAGAGCAGGTCGAGTAGACGACTCTTCCACCGGGCTTGGTTACTGCAATGGCTCTACTGAGTAGGTCGTACTGCAAAGAGTGGAGTGACCGGCCAGAGGACGGTCTCCATTTCCCCCAGACTTCAGGGTTCTTCCTCGTGGTTCCGGAGCCAGTGCATGGCACATCTACTAGAACCCCATCGAACCCAGAACCTGGGACCTTGGGAATGTGTCTCCCGTCATGCTGAACCACAAGCACTGTCCTAGATGCATGTCTCTGGACGTTAGTTACCAGTGTGTTCACCCTGCCACTGATCACTTCGTTAGCGATCACTGCTCCTGAGTCCCCAAGATGCTCGCATATCTGAGTTGTCTTCGAACCAGGGGATGCGCACAGGTCGAGGACGATTTGTCCTGGAGTAGGGTCGAGAGCTAGGACAGGAAGCATCGAGACCGCCTCTTGACGAGTGATTCTACCAGTATCATGGAGGGCAGTCATCAGGCTCTTCACCTCCTCTTCGGCAGAACCCCTTTCGAAGGGCATCTCCCATGCACTTCCAGGTCCTGAGAACCATGGGATTCTATGTGCACCGATATCCGAAAGCCAGGACTCCACCCAGTCCTTCTCTTCGCTCATGGGATTGACTCTGACAGTCTCTGGCAATCTATCGTAGGAGCCTTGGAACCATCTCTCTGGCTCCTCTCTCCATTGGGATACTGCCTTGAGGAGAATGCTGTTCTCCGCCTCCCTCCTCCAGTCCAACTCCCTCGTTGCCATGATAATGCGCAATTATCATCATCCATCAAGTGCACGTAAGACTTGGAATTTCTAAATGACTGGAATAATGGGACATTTGGTGTTGACAATACTGACAACGGTTAAACCTCCTTTGATTCGCTCGAGCGTTACGGCATTTGCCGTAAGGGATGCACATGACACGATTCGGGTATAGAAGGAGGATCTCAAACGAGTCCTCAGAACCAACAAAGACAGATGAGATTGGAACTAAGGTGAAGTTAGGAGACTTGGTCAAGAGAGCGAGGGATTTCGGAATGGCAACGGGGCCATTGAAGCCCATAGAGGCACTGATGACAGTTGATCAGAAAGAATGGACTTGGCAGGTAGTTGACAGAGATGTCCTCAGTAAGCTGAGCCATAGGTTGGTATTCCAGTCAGATGCTGGTCTGAGGAGGGAGATTCTGATGACCGAGGGACTAGAAACTGCAATGGGCGCAGCATCGATGATTGTGGAGCTTGACGGCGGTTGCGTCTTAATTGAGACTCTAGAACCATAGAATTAGACTCTAGTGGCCTTGAAATAGGGACTGTGGGTGCGGTGCTTCGATGGCTAAGGAGAAGAAGGGCAGTGGCATTCAGCAGGCTGCAGGACTTATTCGCTACTTCGACGAGGAGTCAGAGGATGCCATACAGATTTCCAAGGGCTCAGTTTACTTTGTCTGCGTGGTGTTCAGTATCGTAGTCTACCTCGCGAATGAGCCTACTCCAGATAACAACGTCTGGAAGTGGATGTGGGAAACGCTGGGATTCTAGTTCTACAGGAGTTCCCTCTCCATCACTCCCAGTTCCGAATTCGGATCTGCTCTCACTATGGCGCTTGAAGCCCTGCTCAGTGCCCTATCTACTGCTGGGGCATTCTTGTCTGCAAGCGCCTCCCTGGCCCTGTCTAAATCATCATCTGCAGAGTCTAGTATCTCATCTCCTGACTCGTCAATCCCTCTCATTCTGTGAATCGAGTCCTGTAGTCTGGAGATATCGTCGCTCATGCTTTCCCTCGCTACGGAGATTAGACCCTCCCAGCTGGAGGTGTGCTCCGACATCGTTCCGGATGTCGCTCTCTCGAATGCTCTGACTCGGACCGGCTCCCACGGGTTACGTCCTAGAGATGCAACGATGTCCATTGCGCATCTGGCTCTGGTCTGGAGGGGGCCTTCTATGACTATCTCATTCATGAAGCATTTGGCAAACAGTCCGAATCCCCAGTAGTGCCGGCTTGAGATAAACATCCTGACCTCTTCAGTCTCGCATTCTAACTCCCACCTTTGCTCATCGACCCTCGGCATCTCTGTGAACTTCGGGGGACCGTGCGTCCCTAGGGATCTCAGAGTTGCCTTGGATACATCACCCAGATACACCTTACCGAATGAGCCCCTGGTTCCGAACTGATGCATCATACCTCCTTCGTCGAAAGCCATTCTTGGATTAGAGTCACTCACCTGTGCGAATAGTACTGAACGTTGCGGATGGACCCCCACTGGTCCTCTATCACCGGCCGCTACCTCTCCCATATCAATCAGAAATAGCAGGGGTGATTCAAAGTTGCGTGTACGGCAATCGCTAAGTCCCTCCCATTCCAGTAACGAACTATGCCACGCAGGAAGTATGGGAAGCTACAGAAGGTGGTCGAGAGGCCTCCTTCGGACAACTGTAGCAGGTGTAGGGCAGGGAAGCATTGTCCGATAGAGGGACATCCAGGGTATCAGGAAGGGGCCAGTAGGCAGTGGAAGGGTCCAGGAGAAGTCTCAAAGCGCAGTAACAAGAAGAACCCTGCAAGAAGGTGAGATTCAAGAATCTCATCCCAACCCCGAATCGATGACCAATTCTTCTGTGCCTGACTATTCCGGGCAGAACCTAGGGAGAATAAGATGTGTCGTGGATGTCGGGGAGAACTCAATCGAAATCGATCCCTACGTTGCTGACTTCTTCTTCGAACCAATCTTCCTATCTGGTAGATTTCCGGACTTGACCTGCACTGCTCAGGTATTGGGGCTCGATGGGGGCGAGGAACCTCTATTGAATGTGGAGATAGTGTCTAAGAGAAGAGGTCAGAGGTACGATGCTCTTAGGATTACCAGCGAAGAGATTTTCTCGAAACCAAACAAGTTCTCTATTATTTTCGGATTTGATAGTGAGAGACTGAAGGCTCCACTACAGTTGGAAGCAGAAGTGGAGGTTAGAAACGCAGGAACTCCAATAATTGCTAGAATCCACTCCGGGATGTCGGAGTCGTTCGAGGGAAACGTTAGCTCAAATCTCTCTGACGTGAGCTCTACTGTCCGAAAGGAGAGGTCGATGACCTTCTGGGACTGGCCACTCAGTAACGCTAGGCTCGAGGTCAAGGCAGACCAGAGCTGGATCAGTGAGTTTGGAGAAATAGACGTGTTGCACAATGGGGGAGATGGAGGGGTCGGAGGCTCTGTGAGGCTCACAGATGAATTCCAGGAGATCGATTTCAGTGCTGTGAGGCCTCTGATGCTCCCCAAGGACGGCTTCCCAAGAGCTCCATATCACACATGCGCATCCATAATCATCAGAATGGGAAGAGATGGGACTGAGATACCAGTCGTTAGCCATCTGGTAGACAGCAGACCGTCTAGAAGGGGCTCTTTCGGAAAGATATCAGATTTGGATGATCGCGATGGTTGGCCATATTTCCTCTGGAGGGGAATGCACTTCAAAGAGCAACCTAAGGAAGAGAAATTCCTAATCAAGAAGGGAAGGCTATGGGAGGGCTTCACGTATCTGGACTCGGAGATCTCTGACACCATTAAGAGGGTCCAGCATGATCGCTACACGAGCGTCGTGCCCACCAGGGCCTGGTTCTTGTACAAGGAAGAGGAGTTCATTGTGAACTGGTTCCATTTGGATGAGTATGGTTGGAAGATTAACTTCTCTGACTAGAGCTCGGTTGAGATTCTTCCCGTCTGCTCCTCTTCCTTATCTTGATCCTCTCCCTCTCCATTTGCATCTGACTCTAGTCCAGCTGACGGAGGATTCCTCTGAGCCCTGTGGTATATCTCTCTCAGTGTCTGATCCCCTATCTCCAGGTACACCCTGGTGGTCGCAATACTCGAATGCCCGAGAAGCCTCTGGATAGTAACAAGGTCCGCACCCCTCTCAAGCAGACCGGTAGCGAACGTATGCCTCAGCGTATGAGGGCTAAGCCTGCTCTTCGGGATGTCTGAGGCGTCTGCAAGCCTGTCCATCATCTTCTGTATGGATCGAGGGTTGATCCTACGTCCCCTGCTAGAAACGAACATAGCCCTTAGCCCCGCATCTTGGCTTTCTCTAATCCTGCTCTCCCTTATCGGCTCCCATGATTCCAGGACATCAACCGAGTTTTTCGTGAATAGGACGGTTCGGTCCTTCTCCCCCTTTCCTCCTATCACCAACGCAGATAGGTCTTCCTTGTCTATGTCGTCTATATCTAGTGCGCAGAGCTCTGACACTCTTAGTCCCGTATCTAGCATCAGAGTCGATACTGGCATCGCCAAAGGATCCTCGGACTCGCTGACTGCAATTCTGAGTCTTTCCAACTCTCTCCTGCCTAGAGTCTTCGGAAGCGATCTACTCCTTGATGGCCTTTGTATCCAGTCCGGAACGATGTGTCCGAGCCATTTCAGTAGGTGAGTTAGGGCTGCTATCTTGGCATTAATCGTAGTTGGCTTGAGTTCCCCGAGTCCATTCATCCAAGCATCCATTCTGCCATTGTTAGGGTCAGCAAAGAGGTAGAAATCTCTTACCGGCATTCTGGAAGACTCATCCCACACTAGAGTCCCATCTCCTGGAAGAGATGTGGTTGAAAACGTCCTAGCAGCTACGTCGTATGCCCTGATGGTATGCGCACTCTTCTTCTCCGAGCGAAGCTGCTGTAACCAGCATTCGTGCCATTGCAGTTCTGCTATCCTGTGTAATCTCGAAGGTAGCGAGTCGGAAAGTCCGACATCTTCGGAATAGAACCTTTGGCCCAACCTACCTGCCGAATCGAATAGCGCCTCTTTGCTTCTCCCTTCCTTGTTCAAAACTTCTCGCCTCCAGCCGCGAACGGCGTGTGCATCCCTGTCCCGTAGGACGTCGGCAAGGAGACGTATTGTGACTTGAATGCTTCTCTGCGCTATCGCACCTTGGGACGTATTGGGATAGTAGCGGAAAATAGCCGAGTGGCTTACAGAGCGTGCTCAGACTCGTTTTCACTGGAACCGACAGAGAACGAACGCTCCTCGGAGATCTCAGAATTACTGTAATATAGGTCTTTTAGGCGCTCTGCTACCTTCCCTGCTACGTTTACCTTAGTCGCACCCTCTATCCCCTCTAGTCCCGGGCTGGAGTTAACTTCCAGCACCAAAGGGCCTCTGTCGGACTCGAGCATATCGACTCCCGCCACCTCGAGTCCTAGGGTTTCTGCGGAAAGGATAGCGATCCTCCTCTGCTCGTCCGTCAAATCTACTCCTGTAACAGACCCGCCTAGGTGGAAGTTGGAGCGGAACTCGCTCCCATGTGCCTTGCGTCGCATCGATGCGACAACCTCCCCGCCAACAACCAGTGCCCGAATATCGCTACCATGGGACTCCTTGACGTATTCTTGCACTAGGGGCCTCATGCCTCTCTCGAGCATCTGGAACACTAGTTGCCTGGCCTGCTGAGAGGAGTTTACCAGAAATACTCCAGAGCCATGGGTCCCCTCTGTCGACTTAACGACGCATGGTGAACCCCCTACCCTTCTTACTGCGCGATCTGTGTCCTCCCATGCCCCAACATGTGCTGTGATCGGAACTGGAACACGAGCCTCGGCCATCATCTGGCAAGCAACCAGCTTGTCTCTGCTTCTCAGAATGCCCTGACTTGAATTCAGCACTATCACACCGGTTTGCTCGAACTGCCTGACTATCGCTACTCCTCTCCGAGTGATTGAATATCCAATCCTAGGTAGAACGGCCTCGCACTCTACGGGCCATCCCTTGTGGAAGACCCTCCCCCCATCTTCATCCACAACGATGGTTAGCGCAAGAGGATCGATGATGTCGACCATCCATCCTTCTCTCTCGGCCTCAGTTGCCAACCTTCTGGTACTGTACAGCTCGGGGCCCCTAGAGAGTAGCACTAGCCTTGGCTCCATGTCCTGCGCCGCCCAAGAGACCGTCTTCAACCCTTTCCTTCGGGAACTCGCGACTCTATTGTGATATGCCTTGTGAGACTCATGAGGTCGGAGAGATTGAAAGCCTCAGGGTGGGACTGAGTCACAGAGCATGTCCGAAGACGATTCGATTGACAGGGAGTCGCTTACCTCGAACACGGTTGCGAAGCTTAGGGAAATCTGCAAGAAGCGAGGACTCCTTGTCTCTGGGAAGAAATCGGAATTAGTAGATAGAATTCTTGAGGATGCAGGAGTTGTTGAGGAGCCTGTTGACACATCTGAAGAAGATGATTGGGACGAAGGCGATGCTCTCGTCATGGACGATGAACCCGATGTTACAAGAGAAAAGGTAGAACAGGTCATTTCTAAAATCGAGAATTTCGTAGAGGCCGAGGTGGTCGAGGCAGAGGTATTGCCAGTAGAATCTAATGAGGTCCAAGAGGATGAAGTGTCGGTAGTAGTCGCAGAGGACGATCAACCTTCATTGGTTATCTCTATGCCTTCAATTTCTTCATTGGGAGACAGATGGAAGGCTCTAGCAGCGGTGATAGTTGTGGTCATACTGGTCGGGGCTGCAACTACAGTTTTCCTTCAACGCAGCTCTGGTTTTGAAGTTGCTAAGCTGAGGTATGGGGATAGGATGGACTTCCAGGTAATTGACTCCAGCATAAGCATTGACGGGGAGGAGATGCTCTCTGTTGTGAGGGACTCTACGGGGGGGATTCTGGAACCAGCCTGTGGAGAGGTATCGATGGATATTGATGGAACTGGCTCAGTCTCAGTATCCGAAGGATCCAATTCGGGAGCCGTGGAAACTACTGATAGCCTAGGAAGAACAGGCTTCTTGGCGGCCGAGAAGGGAATAAGCCTCGACTTGGACGTTGACTTCGAGGGAAGGACATGGAGGGACGACGCTAACACAGACTGTGGGAACATCCGATGGGTAATGTCTGGAAACGACCTGAGTATGGAGTCAACCAGCTGGGTAGAGTTGGAGAAGACTGAGGTAAAGAGGACTGACACCTCCATCTCGTTCAGTGATGTGGACTCGGTAACAACGAATGCCAGGACCGTGACTTACGACTCGGAGGGACTAGGTGGATTAGGCGCACTCTTGCCTACCCTTTCTTTCCCACTGACTCCCATTGAGCTACGCGACTTTTTTGGAGAAGCTGTGATCAAGGAGGGAGCTAGATCCTCCGACCCGGATCTAGGTTGGAATTCCGATTGGAAATGGGAGGTGAAGAAGGAGTTCAGAGACGATACTCATGGTCTGGTATACCCGGTTTATCTCGACCATGAGGAAATAGGGAGGTGCTATGGGCATGCTACAATTCTACTACATTTGCAGGATGGGAGCCCTTGGCCCGTTAAGCAGGTTGCAGACATAAGACTGGATAAGGACCTCCAGACAAATGATTGTGACTTTCTAGTCAGTACTCTTTCGGATGAACTCTTACCCGAAGGAACTCTCAGTATCAGCATGACCTACTCGAGTATTTCTCTATCCACTGGAAGCAGTGAAGTAGATTGGGAGAGGAACTACCTCGGGAGTCCCAATGATGGAGAAGACAGGCCTGGTACCTCAACTAAGAGGAACTGGGTAGACTCCATGTGGGATGATACAGAAATCAGACAGTTCGATATGGAAGAGGCAGTATCCTGCCTCAAATCGAGATACCCGGATTCGCAGTCAACCGTGGCGCTAGAATCCGGGGGATACATCTGGAGAGCCTCCTGGTCCAGGCCTACTTCAGAACCGCAGTGGAACATGTCTTGGGTTGACGAGGATGATGACTCCGGTTGGCTGGTACTTCAGAGATCATCTGAAGGCTGCGAGATGTTATCAACGGGATCAAATGATAGGGGTGAAGTTACCTGGAATAGAGACTCCATACCCAGTACTCAGACCCTCTCTTTACTGGAATCGAGGATTCTAGACTCTGAGAGATATCCCGACCTGTCTCCATACATACAGTCCGGAGAATCTTGGAATCTTCAAGCACAGGTTGGTTACAGACTATCTGTCACCGAGGATAATGAGGTTCTGAGCCTCCTTCCTGGCGACTTGGGAGATGGGAAGGTAACCATGACCGCAGTTAGGGAATGGGAAGAAAAAGGACGAGAAAAGTCAGTTGATTTGGCCATGGACTCTGAGACCGGAGAGATGGTCATATGGTGGCTCATCGACAGTCCTAGCGAGTGATAAAAAACACCATTACAGGTCCACTGGCAAGCGTCATATTCAACACATCATTGACTGCCGTTGCCCTAGATGGGTTCGAAGGATAGTGACCAAAGTCTTCCTGAAGTCGGGGAGGCTCCTCTGATTATCGATGTCGAATTCTCGGAGGAAGAGGACGAAACGCTTGCCCAACCTCTTGATTCAATTGAGGAAGTCAGTTTTTCGAGGCCAAGAAGCGCGATGGAACTCCCGCCATCCCTACCTACTCCCCAAGGGAGGGCAAGAGTAGTGACCGTGATCAATCAGAAGGGAGGGGTGGGTAAGACCACCACAGTAATCAATATCGCAGCTCAGATTGCTCTTAGGGGGTTCCGAGTCCTGGTCATTGATTCTGACTCACAGGGCAACTGCGCAACAGGTCTTGGTGTGGATAAGAGCAAGGTCAGGAACACCACGAGAGACCTGATACTCAGTCCGGAGACGGCAATCGACTCCAGGCATGCAACTGCAGTGGAGAACCTACACATCATCGTAGGGGACAGGAGTCTTATCGGTCTGGAGCAGGAGATGATGAGACAGCTTGGACGAGAGAAGAGAATGAAGGAGGCACTTCATCCACTACTGGCTCACTATGATCTAGTGCTAATCGACACGCCCCCTTCACTGGGCCTGGTGACAATCAACGCATTGGTGGCATCGGATGGTATTCTAGTACCTGTTCAGACAGAATACTTCGCTCTGGAGGGGCTAGCCTTGCTATCCGGGACCATCAGAGAAGTAAGGAGTCTCCTCAACGAGAGGTTGGGAGTGGATGGGGTGCTATTGACCATGCACTCGCAGACACTTCTGAACAAGCAGGTTGCAGGAGAGGTCTTGGCAAACTTCCCGGACTTAGTCGTCAAACCAGCGATCAGGAGGAACGTTAGGCTTGCCGAGGCACCAAGTCATGGAATCCCTATCCATCTACACGATCCTTCCAGCCCCGGTGGTAAGGATTACCAGGACATAGCAACTGAGCTTCAACACCGATGGAGTCTGTGATTAATGGCGAAAGGTGGTCTGGGCAGAGGACTGGATGAGATATATTCCAAAACAGAAGGACCCGACCTATCTTCTTTCGTAACCGAGGAAAAGATGCCAGATTCTCCAAGGGCCGCAGTCATCTGGATGATATTCGGAAGCTTCTGCTTTGGAACCATGAATGCACTGGTCAAATGGACCAGCGATCATACTGACGTTTGGATGATTATCATGGTCAGGTCAGCAGTTATCGCGTTCGCTGTTGCAGCATTCGCTGCCTCTAGGGGGATTAGTCTGAAGGTCAACGATCATAGAACCATGTTGCTTAGGTGCATAGTAGGGCTAATTGCCATGATTCTGTACTTCACCGCACTTGGAAGGATTCCAATCGGTCAGGCCGTGACTCTCCAGTATACTGGTCCCCTATTCGTTGCCCTCCTTTCTGGGAGGATACTGGCTGAGAGGGTTTCCGCATCGGTGGCAAGTCTGGTATTGACTGCATTCGCTGGAATCGTTCTAATTGTCTCTCCAGAGGTAGGCACTGTAGACCCAAACGCACTGCTCGCTCTCGGCTCTGGATTCTTCGCAGCATTGGCGTACATGTACGTCAGGGAACTCAGAAAGACAGACTCTCCGGCGACCGTCATATTCTGGTTTGCAGCCTTCTCAGTCGTTGGAAGTATTGTCCAGTCTGCACCACATATCACCGAGCTTGACTCAAACACGATTGCAGCTCTCATCGGCATCGGCATCGGTGCTGGAGGGGGTCAGGTAGGAATCACAATGGCTTACCACAAGGCGAATGCTGCCTGGGTTAGTGCTTTTTCCTACCTCACAGTACTGGTTGCAACTTTCTACGGCTTCTCTCTATTCGGTGAAACCCTCTCTATCGCGGATTGGCTGGGAGGCGCATTGGTGGTAGGATCTGGAATCGCACTTGTCTTCGTCTTCCCACCTAATGAGAAAAGCGAATCAGGAAACACTGCCTAGTGACTGGATTGTTATTTCTCCCCCCATACTTCCGTGGTTTTGGCAGTAGTAGTACAGAGTATCCGGCGCATCCAACGGGACTGTGAAGGTCATCAGACCGTTTGACCCCTGGGTCCCAGTATACGTCACT
>CACGIE010000025.1 GCA_902573015.1 uncultured Candidatus Poseidoniales archaeon
TCTGTCCATGAGAATCCCAGAGCAGACCAGGCCATGAGAGCCTCTGCACCTTTATCGAAACCGGCTGCTAAACCTAGGGGGTGGAGGAACATCTTTCCAAAGACCTCAATTGGGACTTCTGGAGGTCTGTAAAGGGTGTTAAGCATATGCTGACCGGCACTAGTTTCACCAAAACCTCTCATTACTCTCATGGAAATTGAATGAGCAGTCTCGGAGTCAACTAGCCTGAGTGCAGGGCTTCCCAAAACACTCCAGGCAATTCCCATCATCTATGGAATACGCATCTATTCTTCAATCGTTAGGTTTCAAATCTAGTCATTATCGCCTTTGTCAAACAACTCGGTTTCGCGCGCGCTCGCGCGAGTGCGTGCGTTGGATGCGGAGTCTCTCCACCTACTTTATACAGGGCTTGATACGGCCCAACAAATCCGAGGCATAGTATGAAGCTTGTAATCCTTGAATCGGGTGCCAAGGCTAAGACTATCAAAAAGTACCTCGGAAAGGGGTGGATTGTTGATGCTTGCAACGGCCACGTTCAGGATTTACCCGTTAACAACAAAGCAATGTGGGCTTACAAGGATGGAGAGTTGCCTAAACCTCCATGGAGTTGGACGGATGAAAAGGCGGAGAGGAAACTTTCCGCAATAATGAACAAAGCATCCAAATCTTCCGTGAACGAGATTTTTATCGCTACTGATCCTGATAGAGAGGGGGAATTTATCGCATGGAGACTCAAGGAGATTTTATCCGATTTTGACTCGATACAGAGAATCTCATTCAACGAGATTACGAAGGACGCCGTAATGTCTGCAATTTCCGAACCAAGAGAAGTAGACATGGATCTTGTCAATGCTGCCATAGTTAGGAGGCTGATAGACAGATTAGTAGGTTGGAGATGTTCAAAATTCTGCAAATCATGGAAATTGAAATCAATGGGGAGGGTACAGACTCCAACACTTGGATTCATTGTAGAAAAGGAGTTGGAGAGGGAAAACCATGTGCCCAAAGAGTACCATTCGGTTTCAGTTCCTTCTAATGGCATTGAGATGAATGTTAGATTCCACGAATCAGATGATCCCGATGCTTGGTTAGATGATGATGGAAAACATCATCCAAATAGAACCTCGAAGACTAAATTAGCAGAAAAAACAGTTGAACAGATAAACTACTCAAAAAAATTGATCCTAACAGAAGCTAAGGAGGGTACGGTCAATCGAAAACCAAAACCGCCTTTTACAACAGATACTATGCTTCAGACTGCAAACTCTACTCTTGGGTGGTCCATATCAAAGACTAGCGGAGTCGCTTCATCCCTGTATAATGGAGGACACATAACGTATATTCGTACCGATTCAACTAGAACTAATGAAAAGGCCAGAGAGAGTATCAGAAACCACATCTCCGGTAAACTAGGAAAAAAATATCTTGGCCAAGGGGTAGGTGAGTCAGGGAAGAAGAGCAGTAATGTCCAGGATGCTCACGAAGCAATTAGACCCAGCGATCCTACGATTGAGAATGCAGGTAAGGATACAGATGAGAAGAAATTGTATCAACTGATTTGGTCAAGGTTTGCAGCAAGCCAAATGTCCAATTCTGTTAGAGAAAGGAGGGCTCTGAAATTTTCATGTGATGGGGTGGAGGTCCCAATTACTGGAACCGCCTCATGGAGGACGCACGACGGATGGGAAAATGTATTTTCATGGTCCATGGGTGAAGTCCAAACAAAACCTCCAGAAGTCGGATTTTCTATAGGAGAATCTTGGGATATTGATTCTAAGGCTGAAATGACTGTGGATTTCACTAAACCACCAAGGAGATTCACCGAAAGCTCGATTATCCAAGAAATGAAAAAAAGTGGTATTGGCAGGCCATCCACATATGTTTCAATGGTCAAAAACCTTGAGCTGAAGAAATATGTCGAAAAAGACGGGAGCTCATTGATACCAACAAAAAACGGCAGAACCCTGTGGTTAGACGTTGCTCCACATTACAACCAACCAGATGGGGAATTATTCTCCGCAGACTTTACCGCAATTATGGAGTCTGATCTAGATTCTATAGAAGATGGATTATCCGAAGCCCACTCAAAGTGGACCGAGTTTGAACAACTATTTCGTAAGATTCACCTACTTGCATTGGAAAAGCGCAAGGAGAAGCCGACAGTAAAGCAGATAGATTACCTTCAGAGAATACTAGCAAATATGTCTGAACAGGAAGCTTCAGATATATTACATGATAAATCTCTCAAGGATCTTTCGGGAGATGAAGTGAAGAATATCCTCGATGAAATCAGCGAAGAAAGGAAGACAAACATCGCACCGAGTGAAAAACAGATAGCGTTAATCATTAGAGTCTCAGATAGATTAGGCCTGGAACTGGATGGTATTCTGGGCGAGATGGGATTAACGGATCTTTCAGAACTGACTGGTGGAAAAGATGGCAGTGCCAGTGAATTGATTGATAGGCTACTAAATATGGACAGGAATAGTCCTGCAACAGAAAGGCAGGTATCTGCAATAATTTCTATGGTCGAAAAACTAGAGCTGCCAATTGAGCAAGCCCTTGAGGCCGTTAGAACGGAATCAATAGAAACCATCACCAAATCTGATGCAAGCATTTTGATTGGAAATCTTAAGAAAACAATAAATTCCAAGCGTAGAACCAAAAAATAGTATCGTATGGGGATCACATGATTCGTGAATTCGATGTTGTTGTGGTTGGTGCAGGACCTATTGGCGGGTATCTTTCAAGAAGGTTCAACGAACACGGAAACAGCGTTCTCATGTTAGAGGAACACAACCAGATTGGAAGGCCATTCCAATGTGCAGGTTTGGTTAATCCCGCATCAATGAAAACGATAGGTCTTGAGGATACTATACTTACCTCAATCTGGGGTGCTAACATCCATAGTCCAAAAGGGACAAGAGTAACGATTGGCGACCCTAGCGTTCCACGTACATTCTCTGTCTGTAGAAAGCTCTTCGATGAAGCCGTTGTAATGCAATCAATCGCAACCGGAACAGAACTCCTCCTATCATCAAAGCCTTATTCAGCAAAAGTATTCGATGAATTCGTAGAAGTAAAGATTGATGGTCCTAATGGTGACGAAACCGTTCACTGCAAGCTACTATGTGGTGCCGATGGTGCACACTCATGGGTTCGTAGAAATTTCCGTATGGGGAATCCTCGTGAAACTATGATTGGTTTCCAGATCGAAGTAACGGGCTACAATGGAGATTCAGGGATGTTAGACATGTACACTGGAAAGAACATTTCACCTGGATTCTTTAGTTGGGCGATACCCACTGGAGATACTACTAGAGTAGGCACATGGACAAAGGCCGAGTTGATGAATGGCTTATCCAGCGAGCAGTATCTGGACAAGTTGCTGCAAGACCAGAAAATCAATTCGAGGTTCGAGCTATGTTCTGAAGTAGCCAGATTTTGCGGGCCGGTTCCTAGTGGCATTGTCAGAAAACCGTTAATTGAGAGGGTGGCACTTTTCGGTGACTCTGCAGGGGTGTGTAAACCTACAACCGGAGGCGGCATAGGCCCCGGATTCAAACAAGTAGACTTACTAGTACCGAGGCTCAGCAAATGTATGGAGAATAACGAACTAAGCAGGGGTACAATGAATTCAATATCTTCATCGCTAAAGGAGATGGCTAGGAATCAGAGGAAGAAGAGAGCACTAAGAGATGCATTTTTGACTGAAATGAGTGATGTCGAGCTTGAGAGGATATTCGATGTTTGGGCTAGGCCCGAGGTTACTGATTTGATAAATGAGTTCGGCGATATTGAGAATCCGATACCACTGGGAATCAAGATGCTCAGGGAAGTACCCGAATTCCGTAGGCTTGCAGGTAGAGCCGCCAAAGCCGTATTGTGGGGATAGAATGGACAGGTACGTACAGAGCATCAGGTACCCTCCATTCGAGCTTGAACATATGAATCCTACAAATATACCAATTTCTAAGGCTACAATCGATAATTTTGGCATGAGTGTGACGAGCTTCACAATTGGATCAGAAGATGACTGGTTCGTTCAGTGGAGGCATCAGGATGAAGAGGAATCTGATCTGCTAATGCTAGAGTGCGAAATCACAGATTCTCCTCCACGTTTCTTGACCGATACAAGGGTAGGCTGGTTCATCAGACCAGATAGGCTGCACAACATTTCTAGAAAGCTAATTATTCCCACAGTGACGTTACTAATACTCTCTTTGTTTGTACATGCTATAGAGCCTGGATTAGTTGAACAAGGAATAATCGGTGAAACTATTGCAGGCTCGATTTCCATAGGTCCTCTGGACTATCCTAGGTTGCTATTCTACACTTTCCCTCTATTCATCTTACCACTTTTATTCAGAACCATCGCAAACTTCAGAGATTTCAATAGGCAGAGGATAATCTCAGAGAAACCATATGAGGACCCCGAAGTTAGCATAACTGCTGAAAGGGGCGCTATAGATATCGAAGTGCGAAAAAATGACAAGGGTCTTCAGTTAATTCGCTCTAGAGTCCAAGTCGGTGTAGCTATGCCCGAGAGGAGTTCGGTACTAGCGACACTGGATAGGCAGGATGGTGGACAGCCTGCTCCTGGAATGTCTACTAAACTACCCGAGAAAAGGCTGGCCTCTGGAGATGAAACTGGTACTGGTGTAGGCGAATCTATTCCAATGCAACTATCATCGAAGAAATCAGTGATTCTAGAGCCCCTTAGGATAATGGAAAAAGGCGATTGGACACAGACCATAGATTCTACAAAGGAATTCACACTGAATATGCCATCAGATCAATGGCCAGGTACGGTATACTCGTCACTTATCGCTATCCATTGGGAGATTGTTTTGGAGTTTTTAGAATCCAATGGTAGGAGAATCTTCTGGGTTTTACCAATAATCATGCCACAATCCGAAGAGCCGACACAAATTCTCAGAGCTCCTGTGATTAGCGGTAGAGCAGAACTATCAGACCTGTAATCGGGCCTCGGACTCTTCAAGAATTTCCAGAATATTGTAATCTGAGTCCCTTCTAGCAGGAATGAAGCCACAACTTTGTATAGATTCCTTCAATTCGGAAATAGTTGCCATTGTTTTGGTGGTTCCAGAAGCCGAGACTACATTCTCTTCCATCATGGTTGATCCGATGTCATCGGCACCTGCCGTCAAAGCGATTTGAGCCACATTCAATCCCATAGTAGGCCAAGAAGCTTGAATGTGGTCAATGTTACTCATGAATAGCCTAGATACAGAAACATGCCTGAGGTATTCCACTGAGCCTGCGCCTAGGTTTGTCGCACCCCTCCTAATCCCAATTTTTCCGAAAGCATTGTTCTCGAGCATTACTGGCCATGAAATAAATGATGTGAATCCAAGGTAGCCATTAGACAATGAGTTCCCCTGTAATGATCTGATCTTATTCATGTGCTCTACCCTATCTCTGATACTCTCTCCGAAGCCGAAGACGTTTGTTGCTGAAGTTGTCAGGCCCAATGATTGAGCCTCACCCATCACCCTAATCCAATTCTCAGAGGACCCCTTCCTAGGTGAAATGCCACTCCTAACACTATCGACGAGCATTTCAGCGCCCCCTCCCGGAAGCCCGTGCATACCAGATTCGCGAAATCTCGATAGGACCTCAATGGTGGATAGGCCGGAGACTTCAGCTATGCCCTCAATCTCAATGGGCGAGAAGCAGTCCAAAGCTATCGAGGGATGCCTCCTAGAGAGTTCTGATAGTAACTCAGTATACCATTCGAAGTTTAGTGAGGGGTTAACCCCCCCTTGCATTAGGATTCTCGAACCGCCTAGTTCCTCTAACTCATCAATTCTAGCGCTAATCTGGTCAAATGACTGGGTATATCCTTCATCATGACCTGGTGAACGGTAGAAGGAGCAGAAATTGCAGTTGATTGTGCAAATATTGGTGTAATTTATATTTCTATCAATCATAAAAGTAACCATATTGCCGGGTACTTGCGTCTTCCTCCTCTCTGAAGCAGCATACATCAATTCGCTCAGAGGCGCTTGGATGTATATTTTCTCCGCCTCTTCTACCGTAAGTGGAGGAGGGTTGTCTGCGAGCTGCATCTCTAGAATTGTTTGCCAGTCAGTCATGTATTCCCTTCCCTACTACCTGCTCAATTTCGTCTAACATCTTCGGACACGATGATGATAATACTAAGGGTCCTTGTTCAGTTACCAAAACGTCATCCTCTATTCTAATTCCTATACCTGCGTATCTTTCTGGAATTAATATGTCATTTCTCCAGGATCCGAAGTACAGGCCCGGCTCAATTGTCAAAACCATCCCTGGCTCTAATAAAAACGAAGAGTTTGGGTCGCCTTGGCGGCCCCCTCCAACATCGTGCACGTCCAATCCTAGAAAGTGCCCAGTACCGTGCATGAAGAAATTTCGTATTTGTCCTTCGAAAACGCCTGGTTTTCCTTCGACTCTGCCCAATGCATCTTTGAGGGTGCAGTTTAGTACTCCAAGTTCTATCAGTCCCTCTGCTATGGTCTCACATACTGCCTCATGCATGGAAACCCATGGCATTCCAGGTTGACAGGCCTCTATTCCTGCTAGTTCGGCTCTTAGAACAAGTTCGTAAATCTCCCTCTGGGGTTGGGAGAACTTCCCATTAACTGGCCATGTTCTAGTAATATCTGACGCATATCCGCTGACTTCACATCCTGCATCGACTAGTACAAGATCCCCAGATCTTATCACCTGGTCGTTATTCTTGTAATGAAGTACAGTTGCGTTATCTCCCCCGCCTACTATTGATGGGAAGCTCCATTGGCTTTGTGAGTACATGAAGTGGCCTTCGACCAGGGACTGAATCTCCCATTCTCCCATGCCTGGTCGAGAATTGCGCATTGCCTTCTCATGTGCTGATGATGCAATGGATGCGGCCTCTTGCATGTATTGGATTTCATTTGCTGATTTGACCCTTCTAATTGGATCGATATAGGCGCGTAAGTCCTCGGTCTCAGTATTCTCATCTAACAATATGTCCAATGAAGAGGATACGCCGGGAATTGTGAAAACTCTACTTCCATCCGATAGTAACTCTTTGATGCAGGAATCAAGACTTAGTAATGAATCGGTATGATCAACTGGCCATGACTTCGCACCGTCAACGCCTATACGTATCCCTTCCCATATTTCCTTGGTTGTATCCCTATCTGGTACGAACAGTGTTGTTACCCATTTTCCAGATGAATTCGTTGCTAGTAATGTACCTTCATCTTCTTCCCAGCCACAAAGATATAGCATGTATGAATTGGCTCTAAATGGATATGAGACATCATTAGATCGTATTTTTGGATCATTTGTTGGAATGATTGCTAAGCTTGATCTGGGTAATTTAGAGAATACTGATTCCTGGCGACTAAGATACTCTGCCCTATCGAATGGTAAACTCATACAAATCCCTGTAATTACTGCCTTTTGGTCTTTTCAGGATTAGTTCCACTTGGGAATTTCTGAATCATCTGATTTCGAACGTCTGAATAGAGAATATGACAAGAAACCACCAGAAATAATCAGAATTAGTAGTGAAAGAGGAGGACTACCGGATTCGCTATTATTCACAACGATAACTGAGATAATAGATGACTCAGAGTCGTCGTCAATAACTTCAATCGATAAGACGAACCTATCGTCATCCACTCCATCGGGCCATGATATAGATCTAGAAGCCCCCTCATAGGTCGGGACATTATCAACTCTCCAAACATATCTGAGTCCATCTATATCGTTCGAAGTATCTGTAGATGACGAGGCGTCGACAATAATCGAAGAGTCTGGGGCTAGGGTAACCTGATCATTATCGAAATAATCCTCCCCATTAATGGTCAGACGTGCTGTTGGAGCCATGTTGACAACTTCCAGCGTAGAAGTTGAGAGACCAATATTCCCTGCATTATCAGATACAGATAGTGAAATTCCGTAAACTCCTGATTTAACTAGATTGAGTTCAATTGACCGGTAATCGAGACCGCTGAAAACTTGATTCATTTCTTCGCCTGTGCCTCCAAGCTCGTTTATTGACCAGGTATATGTCAGTCCTTGTATTCCCCAGTATTCATCGAACGTCGAAGAGGCATCTAAGTATACTGTGTCCGTACCCTCAGGCAGCTCTTCGGGAATATTCAATATTACACTAGGAGGGGTGTTATCGATCCTAATACTTATACAATCGTGGGAGTATGTTGAATCTTCAATTTCGGATTGGGCGAATATAATGATGTCATGCCATCCATCATCAAAATCAACCAGGTCGATTTCGAAGGTTAGAGTATCGCCGTCCCAAGTAATTTCGGATAGGCTAGGGTGAGGAGTCGAGTTGTAATTAACAGCGTAAAGCGAGTCTTCGACATCAAGCCCCGAATAGGTGCACTTAATTGTACTCGAAGTGCGAATTATGGCTGAGAATGATGGTACAGTGCCATCTATAGTTGAGGATAACGCGTCTAGGATATATGATTCGCTGTGCCAATAATCCATTCCACTTTCATGTATATGCAGGGTTGGAGGAAGAAAATCATCGGAAATACCCATGGATTGAATGAAAATACTTGCAAACTCTACAAGATGGGTCCCCTTTGAGTCAATTATGCTCACGACCAGAATACATGAGCATGAGCCTACTGTTTCGGGAGAGATGACGATATCGAATGTCCATTCAGTCACTGGGCCAGAAGTAACGCCTTGATGCAATTCAGATACAGAAACGTAGTGTCTGGTTGAAGTAGAGTCCAACAACTCCCAACTAGCCGAATGGGGTTCTAATTCATCCATCACTAAAGCCTTGAATATGAATTCATCATCAATGACAGTACCGTCTTCCACATCAATGCTAAGTGTAGCAGGATATTCATTCTCCGCGTGTGAATTTAATACGGATATATTCGAAGCAAGTAATAGAATCACTAAGATGGCACAGCCTCGATTGCGTGAAGATAACATGACTCTCATGTTGCTCGCGTTAAGCAACACTATTCAATCTCATGTAATCATGTTTCTATCTATCAGATATTCTCATCTGCCATGAAAGCTCATCGAGCCATAGTCCTAGTGTATCTCGATCAATGTACTCCTTTGCGGTACTAGCTGAAAGGACGCATTCGCATGCTGCAGATGCGAGCAAAGCCGCATGATAGAGGGAAAGGCCTGAGCCCAGAGCTGCTGCAAGAGATGTTGCGGCTGCGTCATGCATTCCGATCTGCTGTTCTGCAGCAGGTGCCATGCATGGTATGAGGATCGATTCAGAATCACGCTGATACA
>CACGIE010000026.1 GCA_902573015.1 uncultured Candidatus Poseidoniales archaeon
GGATGACTGGCCTCCGTGCTTTGAATCGGCTGTTTCTGAGTTAAACCAAGGGATAAATGTAAATCATGTTGGAAGGGTCTTCCTTGCCGCATTCTCCAGATCAATAGGTCTTCAGCAGGAGCAGGCCTGCAACTTTTTTTCTAATGCCCCGGACTATGATGCCGATACTACATCATACCAAGTTGGTCAGATTTACGAAAGAGAATATACCCCTCATGGATGCTCTTCTCTCAAAACCAATGCAAGATGCCCCGTGCAAATAGGGGAGGATCCCCTCTGTGACCAAGAGTGGTTGACCCATCCCCTGAAATATATCAGAGCAAAACAGAGGAGGAGGTACGGCTCAAGCAATGCCGAATCTGACGGAGATGTCAATGACTCAGATAGCGATTCGGCCAATTCCTCATAAGTAGGTGCTTACCAACTCTTGTCAAGGGGGGCGTGAGCATAGTACGAACACTGGTTCTCACAATAGACAGAGACAATGATTTGGGGGTGAAATCGGGGATAAGGGGACCAGTTGTTGGCAGGAAATCCTGCCTGACGGCAGCTCTCAGATTGGGTATCGCGGACCCAGAGGAGTCCGATACTAACGCGATTCTCGGTGCGTTACACCATCATGATAGGTTGGCAGAAGGAGCTGGTGCGAGCGACGAGGTTCAGATTGCGATACTAACGGGTGACGTGAGAGTTGGACCTAGGAGCGATAGGGCGATAGCTAGTCAGTTGGACGAGGTGATTCAGGATTTCCAACCAGATGCGGCACTACTAGTTACGGATGGCGCTGATGACGAAGCTTCTCTGCCGATAGTTACCTCGAGGGTGAGAGTGGACACTGTGGAGAAGGTAATAGTCAGGCAGTCAAAAGGAATCGAGGGCACCTACTACTACATCGTGAAGGCCATAGAGGACCCCAGATTTAGGTCCAGACTTCTGGTTCCACTAGCAGTTTTCCTAATCATAATTGGTCTAGGCCTCATTCTACCGAATGGAATAGCCCTGATCGGCTCTCTACCACTCCTGATTGGATTGTGGGTTTTGGGTAAGGGACTGGGTCTTGAGGCGCAAATGGAGAGGGTAGCCATGGAGATGAGAGACAGCGCTACTGGAGGGCTTTTCTCATCATTACTTTGGGGGATGTCAATTGTGAGCTTGTTTCTAGCAATTGCTACTGTTTGGGCGGGATGGGACGATCCTGTTCCAGATGGGAATTCTCAGTTCGAGCACTTTCTAGGGCTTGTTGATGAGGTTCTACAATGGATTGTTGGATCCGTATTCTCGTTCTTACTCGCTCTAGGGGTTCTGAGGTGGAAGGAGGGTTCCTTCACGGGAAGGAGCGTCCTACTAATCGGTCTTGGGGTAGTTTTCTACACCTTCGTAGCGGCAACAATCGACGTGGCACTCGTGATTTCGTCCGGACAGGAATATAGTCCCACATTCAATCAACTAGGAGACGATTGGGGACTACCCATCATGTCCATGGTAATGTACTATCTTCTAAGAACTATAGTACAATCATTCTCCGAGGATGATGACTTAGTCCAAGGAAGTCGTTTCTGGGGAGTATGATGGGAAAAGTAACCACATCAATACTCTGGACTGGTTCCAAGGAAAGAGGGGTGGCACTACTGGCAGCAATCAGTCCCGACGATCCAGATGATTTCACAGTTGAGTTATTAGATTTCAGTGACTATGTAGAGTTGAGAATAGAGGTTACCACGGACGGACTAGGTCGATCAAGATCATCGGTAGATGACATTCTTGCGTGCTTATCAGCAGCTGAGTCCGGACTTGACTCTCTCAATTGACCCTGTCGAGAACTAGTACTATTCAAGGGGGGGCTTACAGTGCATGATGCGTGGACAGACTGCCGCATGACCGATCCCACTTGCTATACAATGCAAAGGAAGTTCCTCATCCGACAAAGTTGTTTCAGGATTCGATAAGGAGATGGCTGACTGCTCACTTGTCAGATGACTCTGCAACTGATGGAAACATGGGAAGTATTGTCGAAGCAGTCGTCATTTCGAAAAGTGCAGGATTGTTCTGTGGAAGAGTTCCGGTGGACTTACTTTTCGCTGAGTGGTTTCCCTCCTGTGATTTGAACTGGAATGTCGAAGAAGGAGGGAGTATCACAGTAGGTAGTCAGATTCTCTCCATCTCTGGGCCATCGGATAGTGTCCTGAGTTGCGAGAGGGTTGTGCTGAACATTCTTGGTAGGCTGTCAGGCATTGCTACCAGAACCGCCGTATGGGTAAGCGAGTCAGGAGATGTTTCTATCGCATGCACTAGAAAAACTGCATGGGGGATGATGGACAAATGGGCCGTTCATGTTGGAGGAGGGCTAACCCATCGTCTCAGTAGGACGGATGCATTGATGATCAAGGAGAATGATTTGAGAGTGATTGGCTCTAAAGACAACATTGGATCAGCAATCTCATCCGCGATCTCCTCCATTGATTTCGAGAAAAGTACGGGATTTGTCGTAATCGAGGTTCAGGACTCTGCCCAGGCGATTTCAGCTGCGGAGTCCTGGTCAGAAAATCAGAAAATCAGAGGAAGGGATGAAAGAATAGTGATCCTGCTAGACAATATGGGCCCAGATGAGTGTAGGTCTGCAGAAATTCTTCTGAGAGAGTCTGGGTTAAGGGATTGGTGCATTCTCGAGGGATCGGGAGGAGTCACATTGGATGGTTTGCATGACTGGATTGAGAGTTCCATGGTAGACGTGATATCTTCAAGCTCGTTAAACATGGGAGTCCCCTCACTGGATCTTTCAATGCTAATTGGAGGGAGTTGATGGCAAGGATTCCCGATAGCCACCCTAGGAAGAAGTCCCTGGAGTCAAGGCAGAAGATAGTGGATGGCAGCTCCATGGGCCTGCTTGCAGACTCGGCAATGATTGCTCATGGCAGGGGAGAGGCTTTCGATTATCTGCTGGGAGAGAGGACCACGGGATCAGCCAGAGAGGCCATTCGAGAGAGTGCTGCTCGCCTCAGGAACGCGAGAAGACCAGTTATCTCAGTTAATGGAAACACGGTAGTACTAGCAGGCGACGGAGCGATTAGATTGGCTGCAGTCCTTGGTTGTCCTATTGAGGTTAACCTCTACTACAGAACCCCGACCAGGGTCAATGGGCTAATCTCGCTATTGGAAGAGTGGAGGTCTAAGGTATCCCAAGAGGATGTACCTGACGGGTTCGACGGGGACTGGAAGGAATCAGTCGAGGGAGTGTCGCTCCTAGGGGAATCTCCTAATTTCGAGATAGAAGGTTTGGAAGGCCCACGTTCAAACTGTACTCTAGAAGGAATAGGCGGGGCTGATACTATCCTTGTTCCTCTTGAGGACGGAGACAGGTGCGAGGCACTGATTAGTCTTGGAAAGGAGGTTCTTGTAGTCGATCTGAATCCTCTTTCTAGAAGTTCAAGAATGGCTACAGTGACAATAGTAGACGAGGTTTCCAGAGCATTCGAGGGTATTCTATCCCATCTACTCAATGACTCCGATTATATGCAGACAGAATGGGACAATCGGAAATCTTTGAAAGAGTCCCTGAAGGAGATTGGTGATCATTTCTCAGAGTAGGGCCTCATGTCCTGTTCAGCTACCTAGCTCTGTGAGAATAGCAGCACATCTTGAGGCTATGGCCTCACCGACCTCCGTGGTTGAGGCCTTGCCTCCCAAGTCGTAAGTCACAGGACCTTCTGAAGACATGTGTTCTGAAATCGCTCTCTCAATGACTTCTGCGCACAATGTAGCTTCCTGATCGTCATTCTTCAAACCAAGTGAGTCGAACATCAATTGTACAGAAGATATTGCCGCGATAGGGTTCACTTTGTTCTGTCCTGCGTATTTGGGGCTAGACCCGTGAACCGGCTCGAATAACATATGTTCATCTCCTATGTTGGCGCTGGCCGCCATGCCCATCCCGCCCTGCAATACTGAGGCAAGATCTGTGGCTATATCGCCAAACATGTTCGGAAGGACCACAACATCGAGATCCTCGGGGCTCCTCACTAGCCACATAGTGAATGCATCAATGAACGCCTCGTTGGTTACAATGCCCTGGTATTCAGATGAGACCTCCTTGAAAACATCCCTGAATAGTCTGCATCCCCTAGTGACGTTGCTCTTGTCTACGCATGTTACCTTCTGAACGCTACCAAGTCTGGATTCACGTCGCTTGGCTAGTTCGAATGAGAAACGAATAACTCTCTCGCTACCATTCCGAGATATCGGCCTGACGTCCCAGCCTACTTCTCCTTCAAGGCCCGGGAATCCGTCTATAACAAGTGGATCGTCCCTTTCCTCACCTCTGGCTGCCATTCCAGACCTCCTTAGGAGGGCATGGTACAGGCCCTCTGTATTTTCCCTCACCATTACGATGTCTACAAGTTCGTTATCCCAAACATCCATGAAACTTCCATGCACCTTGTGCTTGACGCCCTTGTAGAGTTTGACTGGTCTGACGTTAGCATACAGATCTAATGCTGACCTCAGTCCTAGAAGTGCCTGTCCTCCGGCAATATCGCCATTTGGGAGAGTGGCTCCCGGCCAGCCAACCGCACCGACTACAATGGCATCAGATTCATCCCTGCAGTACTCGAAAGAGCCAGACGGCCACTCCTCGCCAGTATCCAGATAGTGTTGACCACCACAAGGAATCTCGGTGGTTTCCAATGAAATTGCTCCTGAATCCTGGAAGATTGAGAGTATCCGCTTGACCTCTTCCATTACCTCACGACCAGTCCCATCCCCCGGCAGAAGTGCCAATCTGTACGGCGCCATTGACCGGGGCACAACCTTTTCATTCATCAATCCAACCCCATGGAGAGGTTTTCTTACAGAGCAGATAATTGATAGACGGTCAAGTTGACAACATGCGCATGGGAACCAACTCGGAAGAGGAAAAGGGTGGACCGAAAATCGATATCAGAACACTACCAGAGTCTGTATCCCTTCTTTGGGAGTCAATGCTGCGAAAAAATCCAAACTGGGACTTATCTAAGTGGCTAGACGAAAGGGCCAATGAAGAGTTAGAACTACTGGAGTCGCATCTCGGCAGGGAGAAGCTCAGGTACGAACAGCGACTCCATAGAATCGAGAACCTTTCCAAACAGATGAGCAGGAGAAGGGAGAGCGTTGGAGCATCTACATCGCCCGATCCAAACCAGCGGAATCTGTTCGACGTGTACGGTCCTTCGGATGAGAATCCCAATACCGATGGAAAGGAGATCGATGGAGTGCCACTAGTCGATCTCGGGTCGCTCTCGACGGATGATGACCTCTTGCTTGCTTACATTAGTCAGAAGATTATGATTGTCATCGAGGAGGCAAATGAGAAGGGCGAGGGTTTGCATTTTGACAACATTATGCGGTTGATGGAGTCTCCTGGGATAACCTCGGAGGACATTGATGAGTCGATATCTTGGCTTCTTCAGAAGAACGAGATTATTGAGATAGAAAGAGACGTTTTTGTCATCAACGGATGACAATCGTGGTCGTAATCAATACAACCATTCAAAGACGAAGAGCGAATCGGCCGATTACCTATGACAAGCGAAACTTCTGGATGGTATGCAAGACTAGATCATGAGTGTCCAGAAAGGACCCAACAGATCGAAATCTGGCTCGATTCATGGCTTGAGGCCACCCAGAAAGGACTCCCGATAGCAGCTACTCTTCCAAGTAATTGGCCAACACTTCCTGCAGGTCTGCTCAGTAACCCCGGAACGGTACTAGATCACCTAATCGCAAGGTTTGATGCCCAGAGCGATGGTCGTTCCCCGAGGGGGGTTTACGCCCCTCCAGCACGATTTGTAGACGCAATACTGTACGACGAGTTGCGTCACGGGGGAAGCAAGAAGAAAGAGCCTCCTGCTACGCTCTCTTTGGCTGCCCTTCCGCCTAGTTTCCGAGGATTTGCAAAGCAGATAAACGAGAACATCGACGAAGATGGAGAATCCGAAAACGATAGTCCTGAAATGGATAACAGAACGATATCAGGAATTCCGATTCCGTTTGCAGACCCCTGTGTAGGGGGCGGCCTCTTCGCTGAGAGAATATTGAGAATACACTCTGAAAGAATTTCAGGAAATACTCCTAACGAGAGGAGAGAGGATACTCTCAGACTCTTGGAGGGACTGCAGTTAGTGGACAGTTCTGAGGTGGCAGTGACTGCTGCAAGGAAGAGGATCGTGATCATTCTTGCCAGGCTAGGGCTTGTAGATCTTGATGGCGAGGGAGACGAAGGGAAGATTGGTCTGAGTGAGGCAGAGATGATCGTCGAGAGCAACGTTCGTTGCGTAGATCCTCTGCTTGGCGAGTGGCCCTGGAACGAAGGGCCCATGCTTCTGGTTTCTAGACCTCCGTGGCTCAGAATCAAGGACAGGTTCAGAGGACATCCAGATGGGAGTACTCTTAGAAAGAGGCTTTCTGGTCAACTAAGGGAGTTCCAAGAATCTGATGGAAGAACCAGATTTTCAGCAATCAAAGGGAACGTTAACCTATACAGACTTTACATCGAGAGATCCATGCAGTTGTGTCAGAAAGGAGGTCGGGCCAGACTAGTAGTACCCAGTTCAGTTCTGAGAGAGAAAAGCAGTCTACCGCTCAGGAAGCTACTTGTTGAGTCAAACCAATGGGATTCAGTTTGGTCATTTCCAGAAGACCACAAGTTGCTCTTTGGAGGTTCACAAGGAGTATCTGTAATCGGTGTAACCGTTGGAGAGGAAACCGATGTTCTAACCAGCTTCGGACCTCTGCTGACCGATGATCTCTCGCTAGGGGAGGGACTAGTGTCCGATGCTCCATTCTTTGAGTTGGAAAGGGGACCATGGTCCTCATGGACGGATGCATCATGGGCCGTTCCAAAGATGCCAAGATCGCCAATTGAAAGGACAAGGACCTTGTCAGCAATAGGAAAACTGGCCGATAAGCCCCGTCTGGTTGAAGACGGAACGGGTTTGAATCCGAGTACTAGAGTCATCAAAGTCAGAGTAGGAGAGATTGAGAGGTCTGCATGGGAGGACGAAATATGCGAATGGAGAGATGGTCTTGTTCCATTCGTAAGGGCATCTCACATCCACTTCGAGGACGGTATGGGGGTGATTAGGCACCCCGCTTTCGAAACCAAGAACGTAGACGAGCTAGAAGCCAATAGTTCTGGATGGTCGGGGCCGAAGAATATGACCGTCGAGTCTAGAATCGCGTGTCAGGCGGTGGTGAGTCCGAACTCTGAGAGGAGGTTGGTGTGGGCGGTTGTTCCAGAGGGCTGCGTTATCGGGAACTCGGTAAGCTTCCTCGATCTACCTCCTGAGGTTATAGAGAGGCTCAAAGACATGTTCGGGTCCATTGAAGATGGTTTGGGAGTCCTGGCTAGCCAGCTTAATTCAGAAGACCTGGATCTGTGGTCCAAAGCATGGGCAGCAAACAACAATGTGAACAACTACGAAATCGAGACTCTACCATTCGAAATAGAAGGTGGAGAGTTTGGATTATCGGTCTAGCGAAAGAACGGGCTCAGGGAAATTTGCAGATTTCGGATTTCGATTTCCTAGTTCCGGAAAATTGCCCATATCGAGAATGGATTAATATCCATGGTTTGCATACGGGGGACGTTCCGAACTTGGAATGTATTTAGGAGAGCAGCATGGGAATCAATCCAAAGATCGGGATTACTGGTCTCCCACGGTCGGGAAAGTCGGCTGTACTTCAGAAAGTAGTTGACATGATATCCGAAGAGGGGAGTGGCTTCAGGAGGACCAAGGGGCCTAGTCCCCCTGAGCATATTATTGGGGGTATGAGGTGCGAGCCAGTAATTGAGAACGGAGAGAGGGTCGGATATGCCTGCGTAAACATTCTTACCGGTGAGAGAGGAGTGATGGCGCATAGAGAAATAGACTCTAGGAATCGAATACTTGGTTTTGGCATTGACCCAACTGAGATCGATAGGGTTGGAGTTCCCGCGATTATAGACAGTATAGGAAACTGTGAGATTCTAGTCATAGACGAGGTCGGGAAGTTTACCGTGGAAAGCGAGGGGTTCGTCAATTCGGTTAGGTTGGCATTGGAGCATGACCTACCTACTCTGCTGACCCTGCACAAGAAAAGTCGTCATCCCCTATTGCAGGACATCAGGAGAAGGGATGACGCGCGTATACTGGAGGTGACTCCAGTAAACAGATCGCTGCTTCCATACAAGATTCACAAATTAATCCAAGAGTTGTGATTCCAACTTAGGTCAAGTTGATTCGAAGTGTCGAATTCGTAGAGCCATGGATTCTCCGGCTTCGAGGATGAGCAGGCTCCTGTCAGGATTCATTCTCTGTCTATTGGGGGTGACATCCATTGCAGTCATAGATGGTAGGTTCACTGATTTTTCAGAGTTCGGAGTATTCTCAGTAGTCTGTACGATCGCTATCTTAGCATCGATTCTGCTTGTCTCATTAGCAGCGGGTAGAGGGAAAGAACACGGGAGATGGCCTACAGACTCAACTATCAGCAGAGAAGCCGAAGAGGCAATGATATCTAGGATAGTGAAAGAGAGGGAGGAGGCCAGCATGCAGGGTCTTAGTTCCAAATGGGCAAGGATGGAGATGGAACATCTGGAGTCAAAACATAGTGAGGAGTAGGGAGCGAAAACTTGACCCCATGTCCACTGTACGCATCGATTGGTAATTGGTATGGGAGACGTTCCTGAAGATCTGAAGTACACCGAAGAGCATGAATGGGTTAGACTTGAAGGGGACGAGGTGAGTATCGGAATTACTGACTTTGCCCAGAATGCCCTGACTGAGGTGGTCTGGGTCGAGCTTCCCGAAACCGACATCGAGGTGAGTGAGATGGAGTCTTTTGCGAGTGTCGAATCTGTGAAGTCGGTTAGCGAGATTTATGCCCCTGTCGCGGGTACCGTAACTGAAGTCAACCATTCTCTAGAAGATTCTCCAGAGCAAATAAACGAGGACCCATATGGCTCGGGGTGGATATGCAAAATCAAGGTAGCTCCTGATTTAGATCTGAGTGGACTTCTAGATGCAGGCAGTTACTCCAAACTGATCGGAGAGTGACCATGGGGTCTACTCGGCCGGTATACATCTACGTTGACGGTTCATGTGGAGAGAATCGTAATGTTACATC
>CACGIE010000027.1 GCA_902573015.1 uncultured Candidatus Poseidoniales archaeon
TCGATTGATAGACCGTTCAAATTCAGGAAGGCAACAAATGACGAAATGTATGCGAGGGTAGGAAGAAATTGGCCCATAGTCAGGGACGAGGTCAGGAGGATGCCAGAGTCCTGGAGTCCTCCTTTCGAGCCCGTTGATGTTCGTCTGGAATTGTCAAAGGACGGAGGGGCAGGACTCCTTTCCAAGTGTGAAATCGACCCCACCGTTGTGGCGGTAACTGGAGTCACTGGGGGTTCTTCGTATGCGATAGAGCATTGGGAGAATTGGTGCGATTCAGGGATAAGGAGCTATCACATGAAGAGGAATAACGCAGCACTAAGCGATGGGGTTAGCAGAATGTCCCCCTGGATTCACTATGGCATGATCGCCACGACCAGAATGGTTCGAGACGCCTATTCAATAGGGGGGAAGGGTGCCGAGAAGTTCCTGGATGAGATGCTCGTTTTCAGGGAGCACGCCCAACACCACGTACATGCCAAGGACAATCCGGATGATTGGGCCAATATCCCCGGATGGGCGATTACATCTTGGAACGAAAGGAGCCAGGAAGTATCGGAGTTGTCCGCGGTCGAGCTCGAGAGGGGAAGGTCCGGTGACCGTCTTTGGGATTCTGCACAGACGGGACTCGTCCGGCACGGAACCATGCACAACAACGTACGGATGACATGGGGGAAGGCATTTGCCGGATGGAGGGAGGATGCGGAAGAGGCAATGCATCTGGCCCTGGAGATGAATGACAGATTCGCACTAGACGGCAGGGACCCTAGTTCCATTGCGGGGGTCCAATGGTGCTTCGGCCTGTTCGACAGGGCCTTTGGGCCCGTTGACCCAATAATGGGGAAGATCAGGAAAAGGCCCACTCATGTCCATGAGAATCGTATTGACATGCCCGCCTACGAGGAGTTAACGAACAAGGCTACGATGGGGGTTTCCATGGACATAGGGATCGTTGGCGGAGGCCTCTCGGGGATGTTCGCTGCGAGGCTGCTTTCCGATCTTGGGCACAATGTCACAGTTTGGGACAAGGGTTCCAGGATAGGGGGCAGGATGACCGGTTGGCAGACCGATGAGGGATCCAAAATTCATCTGGGAGCAAGGGCCCTTGACTCGATACCAAGGTGGATGGATAGATTCGTAGATGAGTGGGTCGGGCTGGGATTGATCAGTCGCGAGGGAGGCGCGCTGATCCCCAACGCCCCCCTCCCGGAACTTCTGAAACACTTGTCTGAAGGATCGTCCATCTGCCTCGGTAGCAGGGTGTCCGGGTTGGAGCTTATGGAAGGGGGGATACGAGTTACCACGGAGTCCGATGGAGATGGGGAAGTTTGCAGATACGATAGGGTAATTGTAGCCGTCCCCGTAGAGCAGGTCTCGGAAATAGCAAGCGACTTGGACATAGACATCGATGGCGAAAGCATTCCCAGTATTGTTGCATGGGGATTCTGCGATTCAATCCCAGAGGAAGTACCAGAAGGTTTCAGAATCCATGATTTGGGGAACTCGACTACGATGGTGGAGTTATCTGCAGAGATGAGTGGTAAGTTGATTGACCTGGACAAGCGCTCGTTATCGAAAATTATCACGGACTCAATAGGCATTTCCGGAGAGGGTTGGAAGTCCCACAAGTGGCGATACAGCAGGGCTTCTTCGGGGCCTGGATCTGTAGTGACCAAGGATGGTGTTTCTTTCATTGGCGATGCCTTCGGACATGAGATAGGATCCGCTGGAGCAGCTCTGGATTCGGCATCGAGGGCAGTGTCAAACTTACATTTGTCCATTCTGGAACCTGCATTCGGAAGGAGACCTGTGCAATCGTCACTGACTGATTGGTAGGTCCGGAATTCGAGTTTTTCGAAATCAGAAAAGTTTGGCTTGGCGTGAATCCCTGGCCGCCCTTCCCCTCCGACGACCTGCTGGTCTTCTTCTACTGCCATGCTTCTGATACACCTTCTTGCTGGCTTCCCTCGTTTCCTCCCCGCTCCTTGCTGCGTAGGTCCTCCTGACCCCTTCTTTCCTAGCTGATGCCTCGTCCACTATGGGTGATGGATAGTGCTTTCCAATCACGCAATCCACCTCATTCTGGAGTTCTTGTGGCATCTTCCAAGGCTCGTGGATGTATTTTTCTGGCACACTTCCCATCTCAGATACCCAATTTCTGATGAACGTCCCCTTGGGGTCGTGATCCCTGCCTTGCTTGATTACCGAGTATGCTCTGACGGTGTTGATTCCGGTAGTACCGGACTGCATGCCGACTTGAGACCAGTGAATTCCGGGCTCATAGTCCAAGAACTGTCTGGCAAGATGTAGCCCTGTCTCCCTCCAAGGGAGCCAGAGGTTGTACGAGGCTGCAGACATCATCATCGCCCTCATACGGAAATTAATCCAGCCTGTAGCAATTAGACTCCGCATACATGCATCGAAAAAGGGCCATCCTGTCGTCCCCTCCGACCAGGCTCGAAACCTCTCTTCGTCCATCTCCCTGTTCAAGCTCCTATCTATCAGGGGGTTCTGAGCACGAGTGTCCAGGGTTGGTTCCATCTCTAGTTTCTGCATGAAGTGACAGTGCCAGGCGAGCCGACTCTGAAAGGAGGAGAGGCTCTGAAGCCAACTCCCTACATCCTCTCCTCTCGACCTAGCCTCCTTCAGACGTCTCATCTTTGAGGAAGTGGCCTGCACCACACGCCTAACGGAGATGCATCCGGTGCTGAAATATGGTGCCAGTCTAGAGCAGTTGTCAACTGCGAGGGAGGGGCTGGACATGGACCATCTGTATGACTCACCTCGACTGCTCAGGAAGCTCCTTAGAACGTCCATAGCAGCATCTTGACCGGGTATTGGCCTGTGAATAATCTGTCTTCTACTCATGCCAATGGATCGCATTGTGGCATTCGCATGTTTCGATTGAACCCCTGCTATTCTCTTGGGAGGGGCCAGGAGATCCAGACCCATTCTGCGATCTCTGGATGTTTTCCACTTGTCCCTGCCCTTCATCCCCCTGATCACCCCATTATTTGGGTACTCAATCCATTCGACCTTGTTCTCAATGCACCATTCACTTACTCGCTTGTCTCTGTCGAAAGACCATGCTGTGCCAGTCTCCTCGTGACTCCTAATTCTTGAAATCGTGTGCTTCGCATGGATCTCTTCCATCGCTTCAAGGGCGTCATTATGCATGATGTCGAGATTGGCCCCGGTCGCCTCCAGTTTCTTCCTGAGTTCGTACGCACAGTCGAGTTCCCACTCGATGTGTATGGGGTCGCAGTCAGGCTGTGCCAGCCTCTGAGGCTCTACCAGGAAAAGGCATAGAACAGGTAGATTGCTACTTGATGCTTCGAAGAGTGGGGAGTGGTCCGATGTCCTCAAGTCCCTCTTGAACCAGACCACCTCAATTGCCATGCTGCCTTGCAAACTCAAACGGATATGAAGTGGTGTTTCGCCGAACTGATGGGCGTCGTACGCGTCAGTGAAAATGATGGTTCGATGGTTTCACAAGTACGTGTTTACGCGAGTGGGTATGGAAGAGGGTCAGTTGGATGAGCCGACTTCGGGAGTGCAGGAGGTTCTGGTTCCAGAAAGGGTGGTTGACGCCCTCCCGACCATGTACTGCTTCGAGACCTGCCCGTTCTGCTTCAAGGTCAAGGCTATACTTGGATCAAGGGGGATTGAGTACTCCAAGGTAGAGGTGGATCCCACTTTCAAGACCCAGCTTAAGTGGTCTGACTGGGGCAAAGTACCAGTTTTCATCGATGTCGATGGAACCCAAGTGAATGACTCGAACCACATCCTCCACTACATAGACTCCAGGGGCGCCAACTCGTTCCCCCGTGAAGGCGAGGATCCTGAGCAGGACCGATGGATGGATTTCTCAAACAAGGTTCTCGGGAAGTCGATCGTTGCGGTGATCTACACCTCCTACAGAACCTCCCTCGGAGCCCTCGACTACGTTACCAAGGTCGACAACTTCTCGTTTGGGAGTCGCCTAGTGAACAAATGGATGGGCGCATTCATCATGCGCATGGTGGGAAAGAGCAGAGCGAAGATGTTCGAACTACCTCCTCGTGAGAACCTCCAGTACCAACTGGACGAGATGTCCAATGGGATAGAGGGGGACTTCTTCGGCGAGGGAGAGCCCAACGGAGCTGACTTCGCTAACTTCGGGATACTTCGTTCCATGCAGGGATTGAATGGATTCGACATAGTCGAGAGGCACGAGGTAGTTTCCAGTTGGTACGCAAGGATGCAAGAGCACTCGGGAGTATACTGACTGCTCTAATGCCATTATGGGATTCTGTGATGCTAACCTCGTTAGGTAGGCATTTGGAAGAGAGAACTCAAGACCTCGTGATGTAGCGAAGACACGTGGACCCGGCACTGGTTCTCATCCTTCTACTGCACCCCATAGCTGCACTTCTGGTGATTAGGGAGTTCATTCTGCAACGAGATTGGAGAAAAAAGAGCTTGGAGCTTAAGGGGCAAGAAAGGGCTTCGGAGTTAAGGCGCCACGAGATAGAGGGAGAGCGTCTTTTTCGTCTGGTCATCGCAGTAATTGGACTTGCCTTCCTTGCTCGTTTAGTATCGGCCTCTCTGTCGGGCGAGGATTTAGGATATGATGACCTGATGCCTGGTCATTTCCATGGGTGGGGAGGTTTACTCGGACTTTTATTGATGACTTATCTGTGGATTCTGGGTCGGAGGGCAAGCTCGAGGAAGGCTGCTGGCGAGTCATTCTCGAGGACTAAGGATTTGCACGGAAGGTTATCGGACGTGATGATGATGCTAATCATAATTCACGCCTTCCTAGGTTTCCTATATCTCCTACAACTCATAGGAAATTTCTGATAGAGAATCTTAGGAAATTGTGTTCATCGATTTTTTTGTCCCCTAATTGGGGGCATTTTTTGAACAACCATTTATCTCCACTACGGCGATACGGACATTATGAGCGAAGTTGTCGTACTTCTCGGGGGTGTGTCAATCCTCACCGTTGCGGTGATGGATGTAATCAGGTTGACGTTAGGCCAGATATTCTCACTTATGGATGGCTTCTAGTCAGAGACGGATTCAGCAGACTAGATTACTCCTGAGTCGGACCATTCGTTCCAAACGACAAACAGTGCGATGATGCTCACGATAATTTCTATTGCTCTCTTCACGAATGCTTCACTGATCGTCGCAATATCATCTATTCGCTAGTCAGAGGCACGTCGCTGTGGGCGAGTTGGAGAGCTACTCATCCTCGGAAATGACCTGGATTATATCGTTGGCAGCCTCGATGCAGACCTGCATTAGTTCGGTTGTTGTCACAGATGCAAGCATTTGCTGCTGTACGTTAACAGAGCTGCATAATGAGGCCGAGACCTGCCAGAGGAAAAGCTCCTGCTCCTGCGGATCCACAGATGAAACACTGTCCTCGTAGTCCATCTGCTGCCCTCTGTACATGCAGCTTACCATGATCAGGTTGGATAGAGGGGAGATGTAGCCGACGAACGACTCGAAGTCCTGCTGGTCGTGGTTGTGCACTATGGGTTCCATGACCTCGGCCTCGCACCTGAGGTAGAGTTTCCCATCTACTGGGTTGTCCGCCTTCTCCATCAGCTCATCCACGGCGGGAAAGTGGGTTCCCGAAACATCATTTTCGAGCACTGGTTGTATTACCTGGGTTGACTTGAACCTCCTGCCTGAGATGATGTTGATCATGATGTTCGAGCCTGACTCCTGATAATCCTCGATCTCGACCAAAACGCCGTACTTCGCAGGCTGCGTCCAACCACCGATATCCTCGGTATCCGGATCGTAGGTGATGTAGCCGAACGGCTTGCTATCCAAGATGCAGTCGTCCATCATTTGTTTGTAACGTGGTTCGAATACCCTGAGCGATGCGCTAGACATGGGCATGAAGTCGGGTCCAAGGACAAACAGCGGGAGCTTGGTTGTAGGCATTACAAGTCCACTGAGCGGGACAGACTTAAGGTTCTGTTTCCCGCAACTAGTTTTGATTGGGTTTTCCCTACTCCTTCTGTGTTGAGAGGGCCTTCTCTACTCGGTCGAAGATCTCGTTCTCCAGTTTTGAAATTCTGGTAACCAACTCGTTTCTTGAGGCTCCTTCCTCCTTCCATATTGGCACCATGGATGTCCAAACCCCCTCTCCCTTGACTCTGGACCACATTGCAGCACCGACATGTATAGCAATCAGTACATAACTCAGTGAGGCTGATATCTCGTGCAAAGTGAGAGCGAAGTCCTGCAAAGGTCCGTCCTTTACTCCCTGGGTGAACAAACCGGCTATCAAAAGCCCCGAAAGTGGCAGCATAGCGAGGCATAGGTACATCGATGTGTGAATCCCCTTGGCCAGATAGCGATGAGCGAGGGGGACTGGTTCAGTTGCGCCCATGAAAGTCTCGAACCTTCTCATGTAGGAGTACCGAATCATCACAATACCAAGGAAGACTGTAGCGAAGGCGACCTCGAAGGCTAGCAATGCGGAGTCCTCGAGCTCCTCCAACTCATCAATTTGCTTGAAAATCCCATATGCGTAAAGGATGATGAAGCCCCAGTGGAAAGTCTTCCCGAGAACAGAATGTTGCCTGGCTCCGCCTGACTGATCCATGGCAGTTCCAGATGATTCGTAGAGTTAATCTTCTCGTGTTTCGTGTTCAGTACTCTACTGGAACTGGGTCCAGAGACCTCCAAAGGAACCAGCAGGCAGCACTGCGGTATGGCCTCCAAGCCTCTGCCACGGCCAGCATCTCGCTCTTAGATTCAGCCTGTGGGTCGAGCATCCTGATTCCCTTGACAATCCCCAAGTCACCCAGACTCAGAACGTCGGGCCTCATAAGCGAGAATATGAGCATCATCTCCGCGGTCCATGGCCCGACTCCCTTGAACTTCACGAGATGTCTGATTAGAGATTCGTCATCCAATTCCTCGTAATCGTCTGGGAGAAGGGGGGTTTCATCGTTGGCAATACCGAGAATGTACTGGCTCTTCTGCCTGGAGAGTCCG
>CACGIE010000028.1 GCA_902573015.1 uncultured Candidatus Poseidoniales archaeon
GTCGGTATCTGCGTTGTTCATGTCTGTCCCAGCGGCCTGCTCTTCCGCATTTGTCAAACCGTCTCCATCCCAGTCTGCTCCTCCGTCGGAGGGGTCAAGGGGGTCTGAACCATCGGCTGCTACTCCGGTAGAACCGGCCATCAGCACCAATAGCATGGCTGTCAACAAACTTGCTTTCTTCTGATTGTACATTTGTAATTCACTTCCTGTTTTTCCGTTTATCCAGTGTAGTTTGGATGGTTGCTTAGAGCGAGTCTAGACACGTGGCCGGGAACTGCAAAAGCGCTATACTGAGCGCAATTCCAGATGTTTCCGAACACTCTTATTCCTGTCCTGACTCCTCCTTTTCTTGTCATCCAATCTCACTGGCTTTCTCAGGGAACCCTCCGTTCCCTCTGGGCTTGGAGAGGCATATTACGTATTTCAAGGGTTCCTGAGCTGGTCTCACGGGGTAATCTTTGCCAATTCGGCGAGGAACCTGGTCTTCCCCATTATGTGAAGAACAGGGACGATGAGTGAGGAAATCGCTAGGACGCCGAAGAAAAGCCCGGACCAGAGCTCGATCCCCCTGCCTATGGAGAGGAAGAGGAGCCACCCCATGAGCACTGATACCCAAGGAAGGTGCCTCCTCGTGTAGAGGGACAGCCTGGCATTAAGAATCTCGTCCGAGTACAGTTGCGGGGTATCTTCAGGATCCGCCAGACCATGCTCGACCCCACACCTCGCGCAGACCTGATACCTAGGCCCGTTCCCGGTAATGAACTGGGACTGAGGGTAGTTCTGCTTGCACAACCTGCATACTGGCATTACGCTCGCAACAACCAGTGGAGGATTGTCCTTCAAGGCTACGGTCTGGGAGACTGGCTCAGTTGTCATCCAGGGCGTCATCTAGGAATGACACGTCGATGTCGTCATCCTCTTCCTCGAGTTCGTCTGCAAGGTCGTTCAGGCCCTCTAGGCCGATCTCCTCGGTCTGCGTGCTCAGAATCTCCCCGACCGAGGCATCAGGCTCCCATGTCTCGTCCAATTGGAGTTCTTCCATTGTGGTTTCTACCACATCGTCGATTTGGTCCTCTGAGATGCTATCAGTCTGACTCAGAATCGAGCTCGAAGCTATCTCCTCCTCCTCAGATATGCCGAGGGCCTCCCTGGTCAGCTCCTCCTCCAACTCTACCTCCTGTGTCCCCATCTCCCAGGGTTGTGGTGCTGACCTCTCCCTAGGTCTGATGATTAGAGCAGCGCCGAGGATGATCATCAGAGCAGAGACAATCAGGATGACGGTGTTCAGATCCCCATCCACCAATTGGTCGAACCATGACTCTCCCCCTGATCCGGATCCATCTCCGTTTCCTCCGGGGGACATCTCAGAAAGTGGATATACCCTGATGGAGTCCACGGATAGCCTATGGACTTCCCCGTCGAATGCGACTACTGCTATCCAGTATGCGGTCGATGGGCTCACCGGAGTCGGGCCTATGGACTCGAAGGACGCGTTCGATGATGTGATCGACGACTGCACAGGAATGGCGTCCCTGGTGTCTGAGAATTGCATAGTGCTGGCATACATCGTGTACGATTTCACCTGGGGGTCTTCAGAGTCTGTCCAAAGAACCTCGATTCGAGTCCCCGATAGGTCCCAGTATGCCATGATCTCCGAGACCTCGGGGAGGTGCATTCCTGGGTCCTGTGAGTTCTCGTCCACTGGGCTTATCATGGATGTCTCTATATTGTCAGTCCAGGCGTTCCCTGATGTGTCCACGGGCACGACTGCAACCCAGACTGGTATGTCTGGTTGGATGCCCCCGCCACCGGAGACTGTCTCGAGTAGGGTCCGTCCCCACTGGGTTCTATCCAGAGTCAATGCGGGTTCAAGACCCTCGGTGCTGTCGAATGGGGCTCCTGCGACGGCGAATAGGAGGTATTCTCCGACGTCCTGGGCAGTGCTGGAGGGGAATGTGACGAAGATTCCGTCGCCGGAGTCGGGAGACCTGTCCTCTAGGTCTGGGGCTGCTAGCCTCTCAGGGGGGAACATGTCGCCCCTGTTGTCTATTGGGGTGACTAGAGCCAAGTGGTCGCTCAGTCCTGACAGGAAGACGTTGCCAGCGATGTCATGGATGGTGACCGTGACGTAGAGGGGTATGTCAGGCGATATACGAGACGGAGACAGTGAGTCTGGTTCAGAGCCATAAAGGGCGGTTGTAAGAGTCACATCCAGTCTTGGAGAGTTTCCTATCTGTCTCTGGTCTATCGTCAGTGTGTTGCAGTTGCCACTGGCCTCGCATGATGCGTACACATCTGTCATGTCATCCAGAGGGAAGTCGGACGCCCAAACCGTGTAGTGGCTGAAGTCCTCTGCCATCGTTCTGTCCCAACTGACGTCTATCGCGGTTCCGTCATCCTCAGGATGGTCCCATGCTTGTAGGCCAGAGACTAAATCGGGCGGGGAGAATTCGGAAGAGTCTAGCTCGGAGTAGCTCGCTGTTTCTACCACTAGGACATCGTCTACGTTCTGATTGCCCCAGTCATCCACTGCTACGACCCCTATCCAGTAGACGATGTCATTCTCCAGAGTGGTGTTTCCGATCGAGTCAATGATCACCTCATCGGTGGTGCAGTCGGGAATTATCTCTGCTACTGGCCAGCCGTCTACGGAGGTAGGCGCGGACCACCCAGATGCTGGGAGGATGTAGATGACGTGGTAGGAACAGTCAGCCTCCTGGTTTGGATTCCAGCTTACCTCAATTCGGCTTCCCTCGTCGTTGGGGGCGTCGTTAGCGGAGGTCCCGGTAATCGGCGCGGGGGCTATCCCGTCATTGAGGCCTCCAGCGGTCACAACTGGTCCCACGACTGTGGCGTTAGAGGGATCGAATTGTCCCGAGTCGTCGACGCATACCACTGCGAACCAGTATGGGACGTTTCCATCTAACTCAAGGGTGGTCGAGTTTCCAGCAGCGAATGCGAAGTCCATCGGTTCGGAAAGTGCCAAGGCGCTGGTTATCTCCTGCTGGACTGCCCAGATTCTGGTTAGTTGGGGGTCTAACTCCTGACAGGCGGACCACTCTGCTGTCACGGTTCCGGGAACTCCTCCTGATACGGGTTGGACGTCCAGCCATTCTGGTGGGGATGGGATCTCATCGGTCGGAGTAGCGTTGCCTTCCCATGAAACTGGGTCTCCGAGGCTTCCGTCTGGATACTCGATTGCTATTGCGGCCCTGTACTGCCTCTGGTCTGATAGAGGTACCTCGGAGCCATTGCTGTTGCCTGTTTGGAACACAGTGGTAGTCTGAGACCAGTACGGGATTCTCTGGTATGATGGGAGATCATCGAGTTCGTCCTTGGTTGGATTCCAGTCTGGATTGTCAGTG
Organism: uncultured Candidatus Poseidoniales archaeon; assembly: GCA_902573015.1. Lineage (GTDB taxonomy): Archaea > Thermoplasmatota > Poseidoniia > Poseidoniales > Thalassarchaeaceae > UBA36. The sequence goes on from CACGIE010000028.1 coordinate 3,366, forward strand.
GAATCCCACAGATACACCCTGTAGGCGAACCATGCAGAGTCCTGAGCAGGCATCCAGGAAGCATGCAGAACGCCTCCTCCGTCATTGGGTCTGTCATAGAGGCTGGTCATCACTGTGGGAGCCTCCAGTCTCTCCCAGTCGTAAGTAATCCTGATCTTGAGTTTACCATCTGTAGGTGATTGCATTTGGAGGTGCACCGTGGAGGATAGTGATCCTGGTTGTGTATCGAATATCGCAGTCTGGAATGCCTCCTCGATTCCATGGTCAAGAGAAGCCAGGTCCCAACTTCCAGTGTAGTTCAGGTTAGTCGATTTGGCCCATACCCACGACCCGCTCTCTGGAGAAGAGAAGGTGAGAGCCCCGGGATAAAGGAGAAGCTCAGAAGAGTTGTCCTGGTTCTGATCCAGTGGAATCGTGATGGAGTTATCGGAGGATGCGAACACAGTCTGCATCCCTGGTCTGGTGCTTTCCGTGATGTCCATGGTCCTGTCAGCGAAAATAGCCGTTAGCGGGAAAGCCCGCCGCTGATTCTCCCTTGGAATCTCCCTGAGGGTCTCCATCGGCTTGAATATGTGAAGTCCGTCTTCTCCGATTACGGCTAATCCCATCCACAAATCTGCATCCCCAGATACCGCTCCAGCCATTTCTCCAATCTTGACGACTCCATGGTCTCCGGTGGCCTCCACGACGCTAATCTTGCTGGCTGAGATAGCAGCTAGATGATTTCCATCCGATGTTAGTTCCGTGATCGGCCATGCCTGGAGATCTATTCCCCCTGGTCCTGCCTCTATTTTCATCGAGGATGCGTTCCAGTGAACTAGCGGCTGGATGGAGGTGGCGATATGTACTCCCCACAAATCAGTCTCCACGGCGCTTACGTCATTGCTAGGGATCATGTCGATATTGTACGTCCCGTTCGAGATGTCGGTTCCTAGGTCCCAAGCAGAGACCCCGGGCCTGGTCAATCCTTGTCCATTGTGGGAGATGAAGAGGGCGGCGTCATGGTGGATGGTTACCATCGTGCCAGTAGATGTGTCGTTCACTTCCCTGGAGACTGAGTCAGCATAGACAATCCCGGAAACGAAGTCTCCGACTAAGCCATCCGCTCTTCCGATCGAGCCAACCATCCCGAGGTTCTGATCTAGGACAATCATTCCAGTCGGCCCTCCGATTAGGACAGAGCCGTTTCCGAGCACGGGGGAAGGAGGCACGAAGAGGTGATTAGAAATCGGTGTCGGCAGACCGTCGACAGTCGTGATAGGGTCGTCCCAGTCATACTTTGTCTGGTTCCAAAGGCCTATTCCACCGTGAGTGGAAATCAGGACATGCTCGCCGAACTGAACGAAGTCAGTGACTATGTTACTGGGTAATCCAGCCAACAGGCTTCCCTGGCCCCACGTGCGAGTGCTAGGATCGAAGGACTGGAAACCAGCAGAGCTGCCGTCCCAACCCATCAAGCCGACGAGCATCTGCTCTCCATCCATGAGAATCCCATCCATCTGATTATGGAGAGATGGAGGGGTTGTTTGGAATGACCTCTGGGTGAGGTTGAATGAGAAGAGCCCGTTCCCAACGGTGGAGGCCCATATCTCCTCGTCCACTAACATAATCTCGTTTATTGATTCGGTGAATGCATCGAAACCGTATTGCCAGAAGACTGACCCATTATCCAGGATTTCCCCCTGCAGAACTGTAGAAGCAACGTACGAGTACTCGGAAGACCCCACCGTGACCCATACGTGAGTCCCGTTCGAAATCATCTCGTGAACGACTCCAGAGGGGAGTCCGACTAACTCGTCAAAGCCTCCCTCTATGAGACCAGTAGCATCCAGCCTATCCACCCTGTTAATCCCAGAAAGGTCACCAGACCTACCGATAGCGTAAGAACGCGCAGAAGTGGGCGCTCTGACTATTGAGCATGAATCCATGCCCTGTCCGATTACCTGTCCAGAAGTGGCCGATGTGCCCGATGTTAACACACGGGTAATGCCCCCCTCACCATCGAAGTGAGCGACCAACAGTAGATCCTCGTCGAAGAGCATCCCACCCGGGAAGACTGGGTCCTCCGAGACTCCCATTTCCGGAGTTAGAGTGTCTAGGAAGTTATTGGATGAGTAGTCGAATCGATCTATCCCTACGTTGTCGGTATCGAATCCCACGTACAGAATCTCATTCTGTTCGTCGCAGGCTAGTGCTCTTGCATCCCTATCTACCATATTCGAGTTGTCCTCTGTAATCGGCGTAATCCACTCCTCTGTCACGCCATCGCCATCATGGTCCGAAAGATCGAAGCGAGCTATCCCCCCGCCAACTGCCCACCATTGCCAAGCGGAGAATCCTACCGCAATGTGTACTATGTCTTGGCAGAGCACGATGTCAGCACCGTACCCGTCGGGGATATCGTTAGTGTCCACGTCCCAAACAGTCCAGTTACTGTTGTTACCTGAAAGTCGCATGACATGGCCGTCATTACCATATCCAGAGGCGGCCCAGAGGTCGTTTCCTACAACTTTCATGGAGTAGAAGTCCAACTCAGATTCTTGGGGGAGCCCGTCTCCGGGAAGCCAAGACGAGAGCCAAGTCTGGTTATTTGGGTCCCACCTAAGAACCCCATTCATACTGGCGAAGAGGTACTCACCTTGGAATTCGACCATCCCCCTGATCCTTCCGTCGACGTCGTCCCACTGATTGAGCAGAGTCATATTCGGGACAGAGAAACGTCTGAGGATATCCTCCCCATAGGCTACCCAAAGCTCGCAAGAAGTGTTTAGGGGGAAGCAATCTCCTAGGTATTGGGCATTTACCCTGCCTACGTCTCCAATGGTCTGTAAGTCGTCCTCCCAGTCTCCTGAAGTCGTATTCCACCTGAGGATAGTGCCCGGGTCTCCAGAGCCG
>CACGIE010000029.1 GCA_902573015.1 uncultured Candidatus Poseidoniales archaeon
GGCATAGGAAGAATCTCATTCGAAACGGGTGGCATGACTGCGGACTATAACGCACTCCAGAGAGAGATCAGCGGGATGGGTTCTATTTTCAGGAGGAAGAGGAGGGTTCGCGTCAGTTCCCCATATGGCACTGAAATAGAGTTCCTGACAGGTGGGAGATGGGTGCTTGAGGACAATGGAATATGCAACAGACCGGGGCAAATCGCAAATTTACCCGCTGGCAAGGTTTTCGTCTTTCCCAAGGAGGGGAGCATGAACGGGACTATCGTAATCGACGGGTCTTGGGAGGGTATTCTACTAGAGGAGCCCCTGTTGCTAAAGATTGAGAAAGGAATGGTCGTAAACATCTCCGGTGGGCAAATCGCCAATGAGATTGAGGAGTCTTTCGAAATGGCGAAGGCAGGGATAAGGAGTTCCAAGAAGGACCTGATTTGGACGGTCGCGGAGTTCGGTTTTGGAATGAACCCCAAGGCCAGTGATCTCGTCGGGAATCGGGTCGAGGACCTAGTCCTACGTGGAGGCGCGTACTTCGGCTTTGGGGATAATACCCATCTGGGGGGTTCCGCCCGGGTAGGGATACACCAGAGAGGAACCATAAGGTCCCCGGAGGTATTGCTCGAGGAGACAACGATAATTTCCGAGGGCAAGGTCTCTGTACGGTAGGTTAGCAAATGCGTGGAGTGCTCTGGTGCAATGGTTCGATACCGGCCGAGTCAGTAGTCGAATGGGTGCTCACGACTGGAGCGCCTGTATTCGGAGTCGATGGCGGTTGCGATAAGGCACATAGTTGTGGGATTGAGGTCGTCGAGGTTCTGGGAGATATGGATTCTCTCGACGAATCTGCTTGGAAGGGTAGGACTCTGCCACTCAATGAGCAGACTTTCAGTGACCTGGCAAAGTCTATCCGAGAACTGATCCACAGGGGGTTCGATGAAATTGAGATAGTAGGGGCTGATGGTGGGGACCCTAGTCACATTCTGGGTAATTGGGCGGCTATGAACGACGCTCCCTCAGGAGCGAGAATCAGGATACATCACGAAGAGCAAGTCTCTACCAGGCTCCACCCCGATGATGAGGGGTTCTCTGCTGAGTTCGAAGAAGGAGAGCATTTCTCTATTTTCGCTATTGAGGCGGGTAAGGTCTGGATAACAGGGGCCAAATGGGAATTACACGGAGATGACCTAGGCCTATCATCGAGAGGACTGCACAATGAAGGCATTGGAGATGTCGTGAATATCAAGGGGGAAGGAGTCTTGATATTGGTATCCAAGCGATGAGCGCTACTCTTCCTCGTGAACATTCATTGCTAGCATGAGAGCAATTGGCTTGGTTCTCTCGTCCTCCTCGAGTGCGATTCTTGCAATTATCATGATGGGTACACCAACAATCGCCCCACTTATCCCCCAGACCGATGCAGAGACCATGACTGTCAGGATAAGTACCAAGGGAGAAATACCGAGCTTCTGCCCAAAGAAGTTGGGCTCTATTAGTTGCGCCCACAAATTCTGATTCATTACCATCAATATTCCAAGCAAAACGGCCTGAGTTGGGTCTAGAGCAATCAAGGCTATCATCATCGGAGGGATGGTGGCCAGTAGGGCTCCCAACAGGGGGATCCAATCCATCATGAAAGTAAGAATTGCAAAAATCAACCATCCGGGTATGTCGAAGGACCAGAGTAAAAATCCGAGTATGATTGCCTGACCGGCGCTACACGTGGCCTTGGAGATAACATAGGTAGAAATCGCCTCAGACGAGTTAGATACAATGGTACTAACTCTGACGTGGGATTCTGGGAACGCTGCCTTGAACCTATTGGGAAGGCTCTTCTCCTCTAGAATCAAAAAGATAAGGAATACTGCTACTGTGATCATGGTAGTGACGAAAGTCGCAAAGTCAGCTAGAATGTTCGTCGCAAAGTCCTGAATGACCTGAGGATTTACCAAATTCTCAATTGTTTCCTGGTTGGTTATCACTTCTTCTAACCCATAGAGGTTGGTTTCTCCCAAAGCATCCCACTTCTCTTTGAATTTGTCATTTAGTCCTCCATCTTTGGTCATCTCTTCTTGAAATTGATCGATATTACTGTACAGAAGAATCGAAATCGCATACGAAAGCGCAGCGCCGAATCCTATCATGACACCGTATGCAAGCACTGGCATCCTCGCAACTATCTCGAAGCGAGCGACTAGGTACTGCTCTGGGGCCCTGATCAGGAAATAGATCAAAATTGCTATGCAAAACGGCATTAAAATCGGCTTGAGGTATGTGAGTACCAGATATCCCACTAGGACGATGATTGCAAAGTTAGCAGTCGTTGCGCTATTCGATCTCCTCGGATAGTTAATGGTGTCTCCCATAGGCAAGCGGAAGGCGGATTAGCAATCAAGAGTTTCCCCAGAATTGACTCAACTAGATGCTCGATGATAAACCTCGAGGAATCTCTCCGCGTTACCATCTAGGGTGAATCTATCCAGAACCCTCTTCCTACCTTCTGCACCCTTCTGTATTAGGCTCTCGTTAGATGAAAGCTCTGAGGCGATTGCTTCTGAGAGAGAGTCAACCGAACCAAGCTCAAAGAGTGCGCCTACTGTTTCATCGACCATCTCTGGGAGTGGGCCATTGTTCACGGTCAAAACTGGTATTCCAGAACTCATCGCCTCCAGAGGAATTAATCCTTGACCTTCGTAGTATGACGGATAAACGCATAACTGGGAAAATCGATACATCTCGGAAATCTTCTCGAAATCCATGCCTGACTCGATCGTCACCCTGTCGCTGATACCAAGTCTCGCAGACATTCGATTCAGCCTTCGTTTTAGAGACCCTCTCCCAATGATGACCAAGTGGGAGTTAGTAGACTCGGCAACCTTGGAGAAAGCCCGTAGAAGCAAGCCATGCCCCTTGCGTGCTGCCAGTCTTCCGACTGCTAACAGCATACTTTCTCCATTATTTATTCCATACCGCTTCCTAGTCTCATTCATACTGTGGGTTTCTGACTCGCTATCATGATGCATGGGTACGAACAAACTGGTATCTATGCCCCAATGAATGACTTCGCAGTCCCAATCATCAGGGGGGGAGTACCGGGACTGCAAATCGATTCTAGTGGCTTCGGAGTTTGGGACTACGACCGAAGATTTCCGGATGGCGGACCTCTCGAAGTTTGAGTATCTGCCCGCCATGAATCGAATTGCAATGTCATTGGGGTTGGACCAAACTGCAGGCTCCCCGAATCTGGCTGCGAGTGTGAGTCCGTCCCTCTCGCCGAGCCATGTTCCGTGCATCGAAGATACGACTGGTGCCACTTCACTGGTGCACCTGTCGAACTGTGAGTCATTCCAGGATACCATGGGGCAATGGAGATGAACCACATCGACAGGATGCTCGGAATGGAGGCGAATCAGAGCTTTGAGAGCGGATCTCCCATAAGACCTTGTGAATTCCAATGGGACCTTCAACCAAGGAACCTCGATTATCTCCACGTTGTCTAACTGCGGTGGCTCACCTCTGGACTTCCTTGTGATTACTGAGATTTTATGGCCCATATCTGCCAATCTCGAGGATAGATGGTAAACAGTTGAGCCCATCCCTCCCCATCGAGGAGGATACTCACCAGAAATCATCGCGACATGCATGTTACTCCCCAATAAACCGGTCCGGGGAGGCATTATTGAAGAGAACGGGGGAAGCATAATCACTACAATGGTTCAAAAATAGGTCCATTTTGGGCAAATTCCCATGGAAGCACCATTGCCTGTCCACGTTACGGTTGTGATACCGACTAGGAACGAAGAGGAGGCCATAGTGGATACCATCCGATCGGTACCGAACGACGGTTGGTGCCAGAAGTTGGACTTCCTGGTCATTGACGGTAATTCAGAGGATAGGACTAGGGAGCTAGCAGAAGAGGAGGGTGCCACGGTTTACCTCGAGGGTAGGAAAGGATATGGTAGAGCCTACAGGACAGGTTTCCAGATGGCTCCCGGAGAAGTGATTGTGACCATGGATGCGGATTGCACCTATCCGGGAGAGGTGGTGCCGGAGTTGGTTAGTAGACTGCTCGAGGACGACTTGAAGTTCATCACCTGCGACCGCCTCAGGAAGGCAGAGGATGGTGCAATGTCTGGCCTGCATGGATTCGGTAATTGGGCGCTTTCATTTACGGCTAGGATGCTTTTCTTCAATGGCATTCATGACTCCCAATCTGGGATGTGGGTTTTCAGGAAGGAGATTATGGATAATCTGAGGATGCGCCCTACCAACGACGGCATGCCTCTCTCGGAAGAGATGAAGATCAATGCGAGGAGGTGCTTCGGACGTTCGAAGGCTATCGAGGTGTCAGTCCCCTACCGTACTAGAGTGGGGCAGGCCGAAATCAACACATGGGGTGACGGTTGGAAGAACTTCAAGTTCCTATTCGCCAAGAGACTGGGAATCAACAGGGAGAGGACGTCTTGGGGACCGGAGAGTTAGTCCTCTGAGTCGAACTCCTCGTCTAATTCTCTGGGATCGAAGGATGACCAGGACTCGATTATCTCCATATCCTTTGCGATCTCCGCCATCCTTGCTCGACTGTAAGCCACACCTGCCATCGAGAGTGAAACTATCGTAATCAGCAAGACTGGTAGCCCGAAGGAAGAGATCCATGACTCTAGGCCACCATTATCTGATTCTACGATCGGGACGGTGTGTACCTGCGCAGGGCTGACCAAATCACCATCAATCGCGAACACCTCCACTCTTGCCCACGACCCTCCAGTGACCACCCATGAGAATCTTGACGTCCAAATCCCGTCTCCTACGACCGAGTCTCCATTAGTTCCATCGTCGTAGAAGTACATGGCGACTGACTTACCTCCAGAAATCAACTCACCTCGAACCGTTTCGGTGGTACCATCTGCATCCTGGACCCTTACTGTTGTAGTGACCTCTGTAGGGACTCCGTCCTCCACCCTGAGTACCGATACCATCAGATCGAACACTTCAGGAGAGCTTGATCCGATGGTGAGGTTTACTGACCCGACGGATACGTCCCCTCTTGAGTCCTGAACCAGTAAGTCGATCCTGACGGGACCAGGTTGGAACGTCATTTCGAGAGTCGTACTGTCGCTTACTAGAGACCCGTCGACTCTCCACTCGTAGAGTACGATGTCGTTGTCGTAATCGAACGATTCTGCTGCGCTAAGAGTCGCTGCTTGTCCTGGAGGAAGGTACTGCCCGTCCGACATTCCGGAAATTACGGCTACGGGCCCCGTCTCCAGGACAGTGATCTTCTGCTGGTGTATCCTCTCCTTG
>CACGIE010000030.1 GCA_902573015.1 uncultured Candidatus Poseidoniales archaeon
GCCCAGAGTAACAACATCGCGGCAGCCAAGGCAGTAGCAGAGGCAGTGAGATCTACCCTTGGGCCAAAGGGGATGGACAAGATGCTCGTCGACTCGATGGGAGATGTAGTAATCACCAACGATGGAGCTACGATACTCAAGGAGATGGAGATAGAGCACCCTGCTGCGAAGATGATTATCGAGATTGCAAAGACTCAGGAGCAGCACTGCTTCGATGGTACAACCAGTGCTGTTGTGATCGCGGGTGAGCTCTTGAAGAGGAGCGAGGACCTGGTCGAGCAGAACGTTCACCCAACCGTAATATGCGAGGGATTCCGACTCGCCTCAGACAAGGCTGTAGAACTGATCGACACCCACGGAAAGGGGGTCAACGAGAAGATGTTGACAGAGGTTGCCAAGACAGCACTAACTGGAAAGAGTACAGGAGCAGTCAAGGAGTTCCTATCCGATATCAGCGTCAAGGCAGTTCTCTCAGTAGCCCAGGAGGACGATCAGGGAGCCATAGTCGACCTGGACGACATCAAGGTTCAGAAGAAGCAGGGAGGTTCCATCAGAGATAGCACCCTGGTTGACGGCATCATTCTCGACAAGGAAAGGGTGCACAGCGGTATGCCCAAGAGCGTATCAGACGCAAAGATTGCCCTGGTTAACTCGGCCATCGAGGTCAAGAAGACAGAGGTAGATGCCAAGATTCAGATCACGGACCCTAACATGCTCTCCCAGTTTTTGGACGAGGAGGAGCAGTTCCTACGCTCCCTTGTTGACAAGATATCCGAAAGCGGTGCGAACACAGTAATCTGTCAGAAGGGTATCGACGACCTCGCCCAGCACTACATGGCCAAGTCAGGTATATTCGCTATTAGGAGGGCCAAGAAGAGTGACATGGAGGCCCTCTCGAAGGCAACCGGAGGAAGAATCGTGAACAACCTCGACGATCTTTCCGGAGAAGATCTCGGCAACGCATCCAAGGTAGAGGAGAGGAAGATCGGAGATTCAGACATGGTCTTCGTAGAAGGATGCCCCCAGGCGAAGAGTGTCTCGGTCCTACTTAGAGGAGGGACAGAGCACGTGGTCGACGAGGTCAAGCGAGCATTCGAGGACGCCATTGGAGTCGTCGCAGTCGCCCATGAGGACGGCTCGGTTCTCACTGGAGGTGGATCAGTCATTGCTGCACTCAGTCGTGACCTCAGGTCGTACGCAGAGGGAATCGGAGGAAGGGAGCAGATGGCAATCGAGGCTTTCTCAAGTGCTCTCGAGGTCATCCCACGGACTCTTGCGGAGAACGCTGGACTAGACCCAGTGAACACAATCATCGATCTAAGGAAGGCTCATTCGGAGGGCAAGTCGACCCATGGGGTCAACGTGTACAAGGGAGGTGTCGTAGACATGGCCAAGGCCAAGGTGTACGAGCCAAGCCGAGTAGTCGAACAGGCCATCCAGAGCGCCTCAGAGACAGCAGTAATGATACTTCGAATCGATGATGTGATTTCCAGCAAGGGAGCGGGCCCAATGCCCGAGGACTTCGAAGGAATGGACATGTGAGATGTCCTAAATTCGTAACAAAACGCACTTCTCCATATGCACATATTCAATAGTCGGATTATCGTCGAGTTGGATATACAGCCCAAGGCTGACAGGTGATGCTATGTCCGACTCTTCCCTACTCATACTGTTCGGCTCAGAGTCAGGTAACGCAGAGGACTTAGCATCCATAGCCGAGAAGCAGGCGAAATCCCAGGGACTCTCTCCCACAGTGAAGGGCATGGACGAGATAGAGATAGGGGATCTCGCTGGTTCGAAGAACGTCCTGATCTACTGCAGCACGTGGGGCGAAGGAGACATGCCCGACAACGCGATAGACCTCTGGGAAGCTGCAAATGGCGACTCCCCTCCCAACCTAGAAGGATGCAACTTCGCTATCTGTGCGCTAGGAGACACCAGCTACGAGTTCTTCTGCCAATCAGGAAAGGACTGGGACGCCTGGTTCGAGAAGCAGGGAGCGACCAGGGTTGTGGATCGCGTTGACTGCGACGTGGAATACGATGACCCTGCCGCAGAGTTCACCACCAGCGCACTTTCGATTTTCGCTTCATTGGGTGGTGGGGCACCAGCAGAATCCGATGCCGTGAACGAGTCCGACGCAGACGAGGCACCACCAGTAGAAGACTCAGCAACAGAAGAGGGCGAATCCGTAGGCGGGCTCGACGACCTGCTATCGTCCGGGGACCGCTCCCTGGTTCTCCTGTTCGGATCCCAGTCAGGAAACTCCGAGGGACTCGCCGCCAAGATCGCCAAGGACGCCAAGGCATACGGCCTCGAGGGAGAGGTGCATGACATGGACGGCTTCGACTTCAACTCCCTGTCCAGCAAGAGGAGAGTCATGATCGTCTGCTCCACTTGGGGGGAGGGCGAGCAGCCCGACAATGCCGAGGATCTGTGGCAGTTCTCGATTTCAGATTCCGCCTCTAGGATGGAAGGGGTGCACTTCGCAGTCCTAGCACTAGGGGACTCCAGCTACGAGTTCTTCTGCCAGTCAGGAAAGGAATGGGACGCCCAGTTCGAGAAACTAGGAGCCACTAGGGCCACCGAACGACTAGATTGCGATGTGGACTACGATGCACCCGCACAAGAGTGGCTGATGGACGCCCTCCCGGCTCTAGCAGCGGTCGACAGCACCGGACACTTCCACGAGGACATGGTCGACTCGATCAAGATGTACGCAAGCGGTACCTCGGTAGGTGCCGAGGGAGAGGACGGCTTCTCGATGCCCGACATCGCCATCGAGGCCATTCAGGTCGAGGCCACCATTTTCCGATACGACCCCGAGACATCCAGCACGGGTACCGACACATGGCTCTGCTCCCTCTCGGCGAATATGTCAGTCCTCGAGGTTCTTAGGACTCTGAAGATGACACAGGATGGCTCCCTAACCTTCCGAGACGGTACTGCGGATGATCCCAACACGGCCATCTCCGTTAATGGAAGGCTGGTCCTCCCGGGATTGACAAGACTGGACTCGGTAGCGCCCAAGAGGGATGGACAGGTTTCCCTCAGAATCGAACCACTACCCGGATTCGATGTCATACGCGATTTGGCGATAGACCCCTGGTCACTAGAGAGGAAGCGCGAATCGAGCGAGCCATGGATGGTGGCAGCGACAAGGGAGGGTGCGCAAACCCCACAGGGGCCTATTGGCACCATGGAACCGGGCGCTGCAGCGAAGATCCACTCGATCAGGAACTTCGCCAGCCAGAACATAATCCACTCAAGCTCCGATGCGATCCCCCACGCCAACGGCTACCTGGGACCAGCAGTCATCGCATCATCCTGGTCCCGCAGAAATGACCCTCGAACTTCCCCGACCAAGAGGAAGGCCATCGACGAAATGCTATCCTCCCACAACGGAATCAAGGCTGAAACAGACTTCGCCCCCATCAGACGCCAGTCATCCGTGCCCAGGCAGGTCTCGGACGCTCTTCTGGAGGCGAAGAACTCGGTCATGACCGACGAGGGCTTCAACGGCAAGCACGGCAAGCACGTTTGGTGGTACACCTGGTCCGTAAAGAGCAGCGGTCTCGTGAACGACACGGTGATCTACAGGCAGGCACTAGGCCCCTTCGCTCTACTCGGGAACCTATTCTCGGGTGTAACGGCTAGGATGGTCCTGGGCTTCACAAGAACAGGTGGAAACATGTTCAACGGAATGCTTGGGATGGTCGCTCCGCCCGCGGGGATAGGAAAGATGCCCAAGCAGTTCAACTCCTCAGTGGACAAACATCACGAGGTAGTGGCGATCTTCAACGAGATGGATGGAAGATTCTGATGCCACTGAAGTATTCTTACCACCCGGGGAATATCGCTCACAGTAGCGCCACAGAGGTCAACCAGACGATGGTCCCCCTAGCCCGCTCGCTCGGTATCGAACTACTCCCGATGGAGGGTGCGACTAGTTGCGGAGCAGGGATAATCAGGCAGGCTAACGACATTCTTCAGATTACCCTGAACGCGAGGAACTTCGCCATTGCCGAGTCCCTCGGGGCCGATATTATCACTCCCTGTGCCGCTACTGCCGGCAACCTGCACGAGGACCTGTCCAGATTGAGGGAAGAGCCCCTTCTGATGAGGAAGACCCAGGAAGTCCTCCTGCGTACGACGGGAATGAAGTTCCACGGTGGCATCAAGGTGAATCACCTGCTTCACGTACTGGTGGACGAAATCGGACTGGACAAGGTCAGCCAGAAGGTCAGGAACCCAATCAACTTCCGGATAGCCGGATTCTACGGCCCCAACATGCAGCAGGAGGGTGCCTGCGGAGACGACGACGTGTACGATCCGCAGTACCTTGAGCAGCTTATCGAGGCCCTCGGGGGGAAACCTGTCCAGTGGGAGAGCAGGACCCAGAGTGTGGGTGTGCCCGGACTGTTCGCAGAGGAGGCCACGGTCCTCAGGCAAATCGCCTCTACAATAGACGATGCAAAGTCAGAGGGAGCGTCGATAATCGTCAGCGCCTGCACCCTGTCTCACACGGCCTTGGACGTCTACCAGGGGAAGGCTAGCAGGTCCACTGGGCTTTCGACAAACATACCCGTGATCCACCTGACAGAACTCCTTGCATTCGCCTTCGGACACTACAACGAAAGGCTCGCACAACTGAGGACCAGGATCGCTGTTATCGGCGACTAGAACTGGTCAAGACCAGTCTGACCCCTTGGTCGGAAACTCTCGGGGGGCAAATCCTCCCTGACCTTCCTCCCAACCTCCGAGGGAGTCTCGTCCTTCTCGGAGAGCTCTCCCCTGTGCCTCTCTCTGGCCTCGAGAACGAAATCGGCAGCAGGCCCAGATACATCCCCCTTGGACACCGAGAACCCGGAGAGGTTCGACAGGTCCCTGTGAGG
>CACGIE010000031.1 GCA_902573015.1 uncultured Candidatus Poseidoniales archaeon
GACGTGGGCGACTCATTCGCCTGCGCCATCCTTAACGACAGCCAGGTCAAGTGCTGGGGGACGGGGATGGACGGGAGGACCGGGCTAGGGAAGAGCGGTGCGACTGGCGACGAGTCGGGGGAGATGGGCGACGACCTGGAATACGTGGAGCTGTTCATGCCCGAGCCCACTCTGGACCAGCCCTGCGACCTGCCTGCAGAGGGCGAGGCGCTCTCCCAGGAGACCCTGGACAGCACCAGCTCGTACGTGGGGAACAAGACCTCGACTGCCATGACCCCCGACTCGTGCGGGGCGGTGGCCTACGTCGACGAGACCAACGACGTGGTCAGGTTCGGGATATTCTACAAGGGCAAGTGGTCGACGGAGGCGGCGTACAAGAATCCCACCCCTGGCTTTAGGATCAAGGACGTCTCCCTGGCGATCGATGCCAGCGGAGTCCCGCACGTCGCCATCGCCGACGACGATGGAGGTGGCTCGATGTACTACGCGACCAAGGTCGATGGGGACTGGGCCAGCTACGAGATCTCCCACCAAGGGTCTACCGTATTGGGCGATTCGATAGCCATCTCCATAGAGGTCGACAATGATGGGAACCTGTACATAGTGGCCCAAGAGAATGACATAGGTGGCGATCTCATTGTGCGTGCATTCACCTGCACAGCGTCCGAGTACAACTCCACTCAGTGCTTGAGTGACTGGGACTGGGGTAGCGGGGCGCCCTTCGACGCCAACGACGAGCTCGACTACGCCACGAGGTCAAACTCCCTGGATACCGACGTCGCACTGGACGGCACGATCCACGTGACCTACATCACGAACGAGTCCGACACGGGAGGCATCGGAGACTTCGCCGGTCACGTGATGGTCGTCCAGCTGGACTCGGATGGGTTCGGCACCCCCGTCAACACGAGTGCCCTGGCGCACGTACCAGGCGGTGCTGTAGGCCTCGAGGGCGCGGTTCGGGGGAACTCCTCGCTGGCCCTTGACCTCGGCCTGGACGGCTCTATGCACATCGCATACCTCGGGAGCCCCGACGGGATCCACTACCTGTCATGCTCATCTGCCTGCGACAGCCCGGGGTCCTGGACCTCGGAGGACATCACCGACTCGGTCGACATAACGGACACAGGGGTGATCGACATAGCGGTCGGCGCCGACCTCTCGGTCCTGGTCATGGCCGCCACCCCAGACGGCACGTACGCCCTCCAGAAGAGCGGGGACTCGTGGGAGAAGACCGAGCTGGAGGGGACTGGCGGCTCTGACTGGGTCGGCGTGGAGCTCAGCGAGCAGGGCAAGATGTGGGGCTACGCGTACTACCCCGGCACCTCTGCAGCCATGACTGCCTTCACCCAGGAGGGGGTCGCCACCGCGGGCCTCCTCACGGACATAGACGGGGACGGCTGGTCGAGGCTCGACGAGATGAGGTGCGGGACCGACTACACCAACTCGTCCTCGACCCCGGTGGATGTCGACGGGGACGGGGTCTGCGACCTATTCGACGACTGGGAGGACACCTCCGTCTCTGCCGAGTCAGACGCCCTGGCGATAGGGGAGGAGTTCGGGTGCGCTGTGCTCTCGAACCGATCCGTGGCATGCTGGGGCGACAACTCCGAGGGGCAGCTGGGCAGCCCCTCCTCGGGATCGAGCAGCGCCTACGCGGTCATGGTCGACCTGCCGGCCGGATTCGAGGCCGGAGCAGTGGATGCGGGGTCAGCCCACGCCTGCTCGACCGGTCTGGATGGGAAGCTGGTATGCTGGGGCAGGAACACGGACGGGCAGCTGGGCCGTGGGAACTCTTCATCCAGCGAGGCCCCGGGCTACGTGACCCTCCCCTCCGGGGTGACCGTATCGCAGTTCGCTGCTGGCGCAGACCACAACTGCATGACGGGCACGGACTCGAACATGTACTGCTGGGGCAACGGGAGCGATGACAGGGCGGGCAAGATACTCAACAGCGCCAACACCGTCACCCAGTACGAGAACTTCACCGACAACTCCCGCGAATGGACTTCCAGCTGGACAAGCTACATGCAGGGCCCTAACGAGGGCTTGGACTACGTCTACAGGGCTCTGTACAACTCATGGCGATCAGAGTACCTCACATCAGGCAGCTCATTCGAGATATCCCCGGGGGACCTGGTATCGTTCAAGATGAAGGGGAGGTACCACGGCAACAATGGAGCCTACACTAACGAGTTCGTCAGGATATCCGCAGATGGCCAGGCCCTATCGACAATCTACTCCAACTCCACCACCTCTGGCTCCTCCCTCTCGGCTTGGCAGGATGTCGCGTTCGTGGTCCCGGACAGCTACACCGGGACCGGCAGCGTCCCTGTGCAGATCCAAGTCTATGGCCACTATAACGAAGTTCACCTCGATGACCTCCGTATCAAGAATATGGCCTATGGGTCTCTGGACTCGGTCCTTCAACCCTCGAGGGTGCATTGGGGCGAGTCCGGCGGGGTCTCCCAGATATCGCTGGGAACCCGTCACTCCTGCGCACTGATGTCCTCCGGGAGCGTGAATTGCTGGGGATACAACGGCGGTAGCTACGCGAACATACTCGGCAGCCCCTCCTACAAGGGCGAGAGCACGTACGATCCCAAGGAGGTCGACCTCTCGGGGACGAGCAGCCTAGCCGCCTCGAACTGGACCAGCAGCACCGTGGACGGGATAAACGCAGGAGACGGGGTGACTTGCGCGATCATGAGGAGCACCGAGGCGCTCTGCTGGGGGTCATCCACCCAGACGACCTACGCAGACCCGGTCGTCAGCATCGTAGCCAGCACTGGTGACGTGGGCAGGAGCCCCGCGCTGACCACCGATGGCAGCGGTAACTGGCTACTGGCCTACAACGACGCAGGCGGCATCTCGTACGCGAGGTACGACGGCTCGGCCTGGAGCACAAACTCAGTATGCGCCTCATCGGACGCCTGCGACTCCACGCACGGGGTGGGTGTCGGGGAGGACTCCCTAGGGGACTTGCACTTCCTTAGCTACAACGAGGCGGGAGAGCAGCTCATGCACACGAGGACCCTGAGGAACATCACCACCACGGCCTCGGTGACTGGAGATGAGTCCAGATTCTTCAGCATCTCCAGGGACCCCTCGACCGAGGAACTGCACCTGACCTACCAGCAGATGAGCGGTAGGAAGCTGATGCACACCATCTTCAACGGAACCGGTTGGTCTACACCGACTGTGATCGACGATACCGATGACAGGACCGGTGAGTCCTATAATGGCATGAAGATAGACTCGTCCGGGAACCTGCACCTCTCCTACTGGGACTGGAACACGGGCGGCACCGACGATACGTGGCTGAAGTACGCCCACTACAACGGGACGTCCTGGTCCGTCGAGACGCTTCAGTCGATCATGGACCAGAACAACCCAACGCTGCACACCTCCCTGGACATAGACAGCAGCGGCAACCCCCACATCTCATACTACGACCACAAGAACGACACCCTCCGCTACACGTACCACAACGGCACAGCCTGGGTGGACCAGACCCTGACGCTCGACGACTCCAACGACAACGGGAGGTTCAACTCGATAGCGCTGGACAGCAGCGACCACCCCCGGATAGCCTACAGGAACGAGACCTCCGACGACCTTGAGCTCGCAACGTGGGACGGCACGGAGTGGACCAGGGAGGTGGTCGACAGCCTGAACAACGTCGGGAGCTGGGCATCGGTAGCTATCGATAGCAGCGACCTGAGCAGGATAGCCTACTACTACGACGTGAACTATGACCTCAGATACGCCTCCCACGACGGGTCAGCATGGTCATTCGAGGACATCGACACCAGCGTGCGGTCCTCCAGGATAGTGCTCGACCTAGACGACAGCGACCGACCGAGAATCGCCTACAAGGACTGGAACAACGAGCCCTGGCTCGCATACAACAATAGCGGGACCGAGGGCATGTGGGAGACCGTCCAAGTCAGGAACGGGTACGACCTTGGGGGGCATATGGCGATGACGCTGGACTACTCCACCGGCACGGCCTACATGGCGTACCGCCAGTACCAGTGGCCGGCTTACGCCGGGCTGGTCTCCAGCGTCTACACCGGGACCGTCATGGCAACAGACCCAGTGTCCGACAGCGGTGACACCGCGAACTCCGTTGGCATGGGGCCTGAGATACACATCACCGGCACCACCGTGTTGGCCCCGTTCATGAACGGCACGGACGGCGCATCTCCGGCTTACGTGGAGATGGCCACGATAAGGGCCCCTGGTCCGACGATCACGAGCGTTGACGGCGAGTCCCACTCCGTCGGAAGCTACGGCATATCAATGGCCCTAGACCAGACAGGGAACCAGCACATCTCCTACTACAACGCAAGCTCGTCCAGCCTGATGTACGCTCGGTTCGACGGCACCTCATGGCAAGTCGAGGAGGTGGACAACGGGGGTGCCTCAGGGACCTACTCCTCGATAGCGATAGACCCCTCGGGCAACCCACACATCTCCTACGTCAACACCACTCCCAATCCCGATGCTGTGATGTACGCGCACCACAATGGCACTGCATGGACGACCGAGGTCATCGACGCGACCCCCTACTACGCCTATGACACATCGATAGACCTGGATTCCAGCGGAAGCGCACACATCACATACCAGGTGTACAACATCTCATGCGGGACCTGCTACAACCTGAGATACTCGTACCACAACGGCTCGGAGTGGGTATACGAGGACATCAAGGACT
>CACGIE010000032.1 GCA_902573015.1 uncultured Candidatus Poseidoniales archaeon
GCGAGCCTGCAGGCATCCCCCTCAACCATCCCACAGAGTCGGTAGTGTTCCCGTAGGCCCCGTCTGACTCGGACTCCGGGAGGTCGGACCTGTCTTCGTGGAAGTGGATGTGGAGATCGGACCTGCGGTCCGCCCAGTACTCCAGTGTCGTGAGGCTCTTCTCTCCCTGCAGCCCTCCTGAGACTGGCAGGACGCTGTCCGTCCTTACTACCAGCTCCGCATCCCGTGGCAGGCGCTTGGACTCTCCATGGGGGTGGAATCTGGCCTCGATGTACGCGAGCTCCCACATCCTCCTGTCCGAGTCGTCGTCAGGGGGGGAGAAGTGGATGTACCCGAAGCCAGCTGATACTCCGCAGCTGATATCCAGGGAGCTCATGGTGTAGAGTTCCGATGTGTTGTAGCTCTGGGAGCATTCGTCCTGTCCCCCGTTGTCGAACTTCAACGAGTAGGGCGAGGAGATCGAGGAGAAGGTGATGCCACTCTCGTCTGGGGGTGTTGGGTTGAAGGGATTGAGGAGGGTTTCGAACAAGGTGTCGAACAGGTCCTGGACCCCTCCTACCACGTCGAAGTAGAGCCTCTCGATTCCAACGGTGAATGTGAAGTCGTTAGGGGGAGTGGTGAATCTGGAGTCGATTACCCAGACGTAGCTCTCGCCGCCTCCGAGGTTCAGGAGGGAACCCGAATCTGAGTACGAGAACGCCTTGATCAGGGACACATGAAGCGACTTCATGTTCTCCCAGTCAGGGTCAGAGGCACTGCTACCGATTTCCTTCACGGTGAACTCGATTCCTGGCTCAATCCAGAGCTTGCCGCCCTCTATCCCGAATCCACCGAGGAACTCCAGGTTGATCTGCAAGCCGACCTGGACGTCATCGTCACCATCGCCATCGACGTCCACTGCGTGGAGGAGAGCGTCGGTGTTGGTGTTCAGGAGGGAGAAGAGTGACGCGCTGAAGGAGACTATCTCGTACCCCTCGATTATCTGACCGTTAACATCGACGTACTGGGTCCAGATTACGTAGTCCGTGATGTTGAACAGGGTCTGCCAGATGTTGTCAACCATCCCCGGGTTGTTCCCCCCTGTCAGAAGCAGGTCGTACGGCTCCGGGTGTTGGGGAGCCGGTGGGGATGTGGAGACCATGGAAAGCCCGTCAATGGACGGACCCACATCTGAGATGACGCTCGACGGGTCTGAGGATATGACCGAGTCTCGGACTGCGTCGATTCGGGAGTCCGCAATGGGTGAGACCGAGTTCGACCCGAGGAATGACTCCCTCTCCTCGAGCATGTCGCTTAGCTCGTCCAGGACGTCGAAATCACTGGATTCGAATCGAGGCTCACCACTTGCGTAAGTGAAGGGGAGGAGCAGTGGGGAGGCGAAAATCAGCACCAGGATTAGAGTGAGCCTGGAAGAGTTACGATTTTCCTCCCTGGGGGTCCTTTCTCGGTCCATTCTAGACCGCACCTCTTAGAGGTGCGCTATAGGGTGTTGCCCTGCTCGCGCTTCCGAATATCACGGTTTAGCGACGCTATCAGAGGGCGACAGACTGTTCCGAGCCACAGTGCGGGCAGTTGGTGAGGGCAGCGTCTATACCCTCGGGGAGAGTGATCTGGAATTTCTTCGAGCAGTCGGTGCATTGCTTCCTGACGGTCCTATCATCTGGGTCTTCCTGTGATTGTGGTTCTGGTAGCGAATCCAGGTCTCCGAGGAGTGAGTCCTCTAGGGTGTCCTGAGGGATGGGGGCTTCTGCAGGCTTACTCGCGCCCAGAATGTCGAGCATCTCGTCATCCAGGTTGGAGCTGGCTGTCGATTCGGGTGGTTGGAAGGATTGGGGTTGCGTCCTCCCCCACATCTGTGCCTGCATCTGGGCAGAGGGAGGGGGTGCCGGGGATTCGTCCTCCTCTTCGACTTCCGATAGTTCCGACATCCTTCTGTTCACCGCGTTGTTGTAGTAGAACAGCGAAGCTACCGCGATTATTATCAGGACGAATACTGACAAGGCTGCGATGATCTGCCATGTGAGTCCGCTGCTTTCATCGCTCTTCGTTACGATGACGAGAATTTCTGCATAGGAGGAAAGGCCGGCATCGTTCTGCACCCTGCAAACCACGCTTGTGGGACCTTCTGAGTCGAACTCGTAGATGACCTGGGGTCCGCTGAACTGAATCTCGTTCTCGGTCCCCTGCTCGAAGGTCCACGTGTAGTCCAGTCCGTCGGACTGGTTGTCCTGCGCGAAGACCTGCAGAATCGTCGGATCCCCGCTCTCTACCTCGATCTGTGCTTCATAGGGGGAAATCACCGGTGCCGAGACGTCCATGAAAATGACCGTGACGTCTTGTCTGGTGGAGATTCCCGACTTGTCCGTGACGATAATTGAGGCGACGTGCTCTCCGGCGGAGTAGTCATCGGAGACCTGGATCGAGAGGGTGGAGGTGGGTTCCGATATGGAGTAGTTTGAGAGTACGATTGAGCCATCGAATAGCCAGTCTATGCTCTCGACGCCCCAATTATCGGTGAACGTGGCGCTTAGAGACATCTCCTCTCCGAACCCCTTCGTTATCTGTCCTGATGGGGACATCGTGACACTGGGCGGGGACATGTCTGAGACGGTGATCGTCCTGGTTGTGCTTGCGCTCCTCGAGTCGGTGGATGTCACAGATAGCCTGACCGAGTAGTTCCCGGGCTCTGGCCACGATTGCTCAGTCGACACGCCGTTCACGTCGCTGACGCCATCGGAATCTGTGTCCCATGAGAAGCCTGAGCTGGGTATCTGGTCGGACTGGTTAGGAGTCTCGGATGCGGACAGGGTCACTGAT
The DNA here is from genome assembly GCA_902573015.1 of uncultured Candidatus Poseidoniales archaeon. Classification (GTDB taxonomy): domain Archaea; phylum Thermoplasmatota; class Poseidoniia; order Poseidoniales; family Thalassarchaeaceae; genus UBA36. Next base: position 2,818 of record CACGIE010000032.1, read on the forward strand.
TGACCGACGTCCACTGAGTCCAAGTCGCTCTCGCTGGAGATAGTCGGGGAGAGGACCGGCGTGAGGGTCACCGTGACGGTGACGGCTGCATGCGAAGTTCCTGCACCCCCGCCACCAGGGCCCGGCCTATTGTCCACGACTATGACTAGCTCTTCTCCGTCAGTATCAGAGGCTTCCCAAGGAAGGTACCTCTCACTGTTCACCAGGAGCATGTCCGCCGATACGATTCTCAGTGAAGATGACCAGTCGGAGGAGGGCGAGTAGAAGGAGAAAGCCGATTCCGTCATCACGAAGATATCGGGCTCCCCTGCCATGGTTCTGGCATGGATCTCTACGAAAGTTCCCTCGTCTACCGAGAAGGGCCCGTGGACGACGGAGTATTCCCCTGGACTGACCCTGTGTATGGAGTCGGAAAGGGTGAACTCCTCTGGAGAGATTATCCCGCCATCGAGGGTGATCTCGGAGTCTTGTCCCCCTTGGGCTCCCTCTCCTGAGTCCTGTGGGTGTGCTAGGTTGTCGATTACCAGGTACCATCTGGTTGGGTCGCGGTCATTAGGGACGTTCCAGTGCCACTCACCTTCTCCTGAAAATGACTCGAAAACAGAGTCACTGACCCAGACCGAGTCCATCCGGTATGTCTGTTCGTTCTGGTATACGGAGACGGTGTTCGAGGGGAATAGGAGTATGTCTATCTCCGAATCTGCAGAGATTTCGAAGAAAAGCGATTCGCCCTGGGAAAGGACTCCCAAGTCCACCCTCAGGCACGATTGGTCTGAGAGGCTCCAGTTCGAGGGCAGGCTTTCTAGATTGGAATTGGAGCAGGAAATGACTCCCTTCGTGGATGAGGCGGCTACCGAGGAGATTGGCGTCATTAGGATGAATACCGCAAAAACGCACGCCCAACGCATCATCCGCCCGTTCGCCCTTTCCTTTTGAACGGTATCGCAATCGCGTTCGGACTTTGATCTACAGATTTCTGGGTATGGGCGTCTGCGGGAACCACCTCAGTAGGACTACGTCCCCTACCGATCTGACCCAAGTCCACGGAACTGCCACGTGGGTTCTTCCCTCGACAATGGCATCTGGGGGGTCTGAGACGAAGATGTGGGTGCAGGACCAGTTGTTGACGTCGATGACGGTGTCATGCACTGTACCGAGGAGACGTCCGTCGGGGATGATAACCGGTAATCCCCTGATTTCCGAAGCGTGACGGTCCGCCATGCACGTACGCCACTCATCATTCGGCATCAATCTGACGGAATGGAGCGGTTACTTGCCCCTATTCTTGTTCGCCTTGAGGCTTGGTCGGAGTTTCTCCGCCCCCTTCCCCTTGTTCAGTAGACCTCTGCCCCTCTTCCCTGCGCCTGTCTTGCCTCTGAACGCGCGTCCGCGATGGCTGGAGCCGCTGGAAACCCATCCAAGGTCCTTGTCCGACTTGATTGCAGGGTGCTCTGGGTCGATCATGATGATCTCGTAGAACTTGTTCTTCCCGTCCTCGCCGACCCAGTATGAGTTCAGGACCTCGAGGTTTGGGTACCTCCTTGCTGTCCTCTCCTCTGCGATTCTCTGGATCGACTTGGCCATTGTGATCTTCTTGATACCGGCCTTGGAGGGC
>CACGIE010000033.1 GCA_902573015.1 uncultured Candidatus Poseidoniales archaeon
GGAGCTCAGAGAAGTCTGGGGTTCGGTCCCCTCGAACATGTGGTCGAGGGGGAAGAGCCTGCTCTGGTCCTCGGACGAAATCAGGAAGATCTGGAGTGCTGAAAGAACCAGGAAAAGCGGTAGGGAGTTGATTCCTGGAGGCAGGTGGAGGCCGCTCAAGGTGATTCACCTAGGACTGATTGCAGCTAGGCTGAGAAAGGGTAGCTTGGACCGAACAGTATCTAGAGCAGCTAGAAGACTGAGAGGGGAGATCTCAGGTCCATTCGTTGATGTGGGCGAACTTGTAATTGATGACATTCTCCGGGGGAAGGAGCCCCTTAGGACAGACATAAGTTCGCTACGGGATTCAGACCGAGGGAGTCGCATACTGGTGGGGCCGAGCGGTTACTGCCTGGCGGTGTGGGTCGGTAGCAGAGTCACCCCCATGGTGAGCCAGTCTGAGAGAATTGTCATGAGAGGTGTGAGAGATTTGTCATTTGAGCCTGATGAAGAAGAATAAGTCATAATTTCTGGTCAAACGTTCATTGCTGAGCGAATCAAGATAGAATATGTTCATTAGCCGTGTAATCTGAACGTCGTGCCCCGGTGAAGGTATGGACGACGTAGACAAGAGGATACTCAGGGTCCTGGAGGCAGACGCTAGGACCTCCCTCAGGAAGATCGCGGAGGAGGTAGGGGTTGCTCTTGGCACGGTGAGCAACCGAGTGAGAAGGCTGGAGAGCCTGGGGGTCATCAGAGGATACACGGTTCTGTTAGACCCGGACAAGGCTGGTTGGGGCCTCAGCGTCCTAATAGGTTTGAGGATCGAGAAGGGCAGACTGATTGAGATACAGGAGAAAATATCGAAGGACAACAGGGTGTATGGGGTCTACGACGTGACTGGTGACCACGACTCGATGGTCCTAGCCAGAGGCAAAGACAGGGATGACTTGGACGACCTCATCAAGAACGTGCTTAGTATGTCAGGAATCGAGCGCTCTGTCACCCACCTTGTTCTGAATTCCGTTAAGGAGATGCCCCCCTCCATCCCGGAGTGATGGTCAATCAGTCTCCAACAAGATTCGTTCAATCATTGGATTAAGAGATGGGGCATGAGCCAGAAGTGACTCGACTGTCCTCCCCTCAGGTTTCATGGTTCTCAATAGTACATTTCTCAGATCCTCGTCTACAGGACAATCCATGGCCATTAGTCGCTCCCTAATCGATGACTGAATCCTTCCTCCGGTCCGATCCCAGTCCATCAGTAGAATCACCGAGGGAGATCTATCGGGAGTTGGTCTCGAGCAGTATTCGGAATGTAGGTAGGCGATGAGCCTCGGTCTGTCCCACCCCCTATTCACCTTCTCAATAGGCCCAGTGAATCCGAGAGTCCTGAGAGTACGTTCGTCCCTTGTTCCCTCAACCACCACTGGAATTCCGTTTCCATCTCGACTATTCCCCCTGTTCCTGATAATGCAACTTGCCAGTGCCTTTGCCGCCTTCTCGAAGCGAGCAATTCTATCTGAATTTCCTGTGATGTTGTCTCTCTTTCCGCCCCAATCAGGTAATGAGGGAACTCCAGACATCTCGAAACACTCGCAAGGATTTGGAGGGAATTTTCATGCCTTCTCTTCTAGTAGTTTTGATTAAATGTTGAGGTCTGTAGCAGAAGACCTACCCGCGACCCTTATCAGAGGTGTTTCGCCCGAAGATACAGAGACAACCATGTCAGTGATGACACCAATCTTCGCAGGTCTGTGGGACCACTACATTTTCTGGTCCCTAATAGTAGGAGGATTTGCCTTCGGGTGGCTTTACCATCACTCCTTCTGGTTCACCTCTAAAGATGGAGAAAATCTGCCAAACGTTGATGAGATCAAAATCGGAGTTTTCCCAAAGCACAACGATGACATGCGTCTAGAAGTAGCTTGGACCGTGCTTCCATTCCTTCTGATAGTCTGGCTGACCTACTACTCGTGGGGTCCATTGGATGCAATGTGGACATCCGCAGATGGAGGTATTCACGGATATGAGTGTGAAGAGGGCCAATCCTCTAACAACTCCATAGACAGTTCCGGAATAATCTCCTCAGATTGCTATCATGTGATTGAGATTACAGGTCAGCAGTGGTTCTGGAGCTTCGACTGCTTAGAACTGGGCACTAGCATCTGCGATACTGGGACCGAGACCATGGAGGTCTACGGAAGCGTTCCCGTGCTAAGTCTGAAGAAGGGCGAGACTTACTTGGCGACTATGACGTCGATAGATGTCACGCACGCTCCTTGGTTCCAACATCTCGGGACCAAGGAAGATACTTTGCCTGGTCAGCACACCACTCTCTGGCTCCCCATATCGGAATCGATGACCGAGGAATCTATGGTCCTCTGTGCAGAATATTGCGGGGATGCTCACTCGGTCATGGCAGCCAAACTGATCGCGCACAACTAAGGTGGAAACACAATGAGAAGCAGAACGAAAGGTGCAATCATCGTCTTGGTGGTCATTTCGGCGATGCTGGCGCTTCCATCTGCCCAATCCCTCCCTGCGGGGATCTCTGGAGTTCAGCAGTCTGGATGCAACTGCCACGGTGCCGTACCATCAGATTCAGTGGTAGCATCCATAGATGGACTCCCGGAGAGTTACAACTACTCCGAGGCTTACGACATCACAGTCTCCTTCCAAGGTGGCCCGAGTCAAGAGGGGAACGTGAACCAAGGTGGCTTCCACCTTTGGGCTAGCCAAGGTTCTCTGGCGGTGAATGACGCAACTGCCCAGTTGTACAACGAGAACGAGGTCGGACACACTGAAGCAGGGAACGACCAGGTGTCATGGACTCTGACTTGGACCGCTCCTGCTACGGACACTAACGTGGACTTCATCCTGCATGTGAACTCGGTTAACGGTAATGCGGACGGAGCGGGCGGAGGCACTTCAGGCGATATGTGGAACAAACTCACCATCACGCTCGGTGGGCCTGTAGAGGTATTGGAGGCTGCAGATCCATTCGTAGTACTGGGCGTTCTAATCATCGTCTCAGCGACACTACTTGCTTTCACGCTGGTGTTCGTTTTCTACAGGAAGGACCCAGAGGCCTTCGATTGGGATAACTTCGCACCATGGCTAGCAGACTGGCTAACCAGTACGGATCACAAGAAGATAGGCACATTGTACTTCGTAGCCGGGCTCTTCTTCCTCGGAGTAGGTGGAATAATGGCTATGATAATCAGGATCCAGCTATCCGTTCCTGGGAACGACTTCCTGACCCAGGAGCAGTACAACCAGTTCTTCACGCTCCACGGCACCACGATGATCTTCCTAGCGGCAATGCCGATGATCAACGGATTCGCAAACTGGATGATACCCCTCCAACTGGGGGCGGCGGACCTAGCTCTCCCCAGGATAAACGCCATGTCCTTCTGGCTGCAGCCGTTCGCGGCTCTGCTGATCTTCACAGGGGTCTTCTCGGGCCATGGAGCTGACACCGGATGGACAGGTTACGCACCTTACGTGGTGAGCGAGGGGGCGCACTACGGGACCACCATGTGGGCTGCCGGACAGATAATGCTGGTTGCTTCCTCGACGCTGACCGGTATCAACTTCCTCACCACAATGGCGGTCATGAGGGCTCCTGGGATGGGATGGATGCAGATGCCCCTCTTCAGCTGGTCCGTTCTAATTGCCAACGTGATGCTGTTCCTATCAATCCCAGCATTTGGAGTGGGACTGATACAAGTCTACCTAGACAGAGTGATTGGGACTGCATTCTACGACATAGCGGCCGGAGGAGACCCGTTGCTGTGGAGCCACCTATTCTGGTACTTCGGCCATCCTGAGGTCTACGTCGTGATTGTTCCTTCTTTCGGAATCATCTCGGAGGTCATAGCAACCAGCTCCAGGAGATCGGTCTTCGGCTACCGGTCGATGGTGTACGCTCTAGCTGGTATTGGAGTTGTTGCATTCATCGTTTACGGCCACCATATGTTCACTAGCGGGATGAGCCCTACGCTGAGGTTCGTAACCATGCTAACCACGATGCTGGTTGCCGTACCCACAGGAATCAAGATCTTCAATTGGCTGATGACGATGCACGGAGGGTCCCTCGTCTACAGGACCCACACGCTCTGGGCACTTGGGTTCCTAGTAACTTTCACACTGGGAGGTATCTC
>CACGIE010000034.1 GCA_902573015.1 uncultured Candidatus Poseidoniales archaeon
TTCAACTGCATGCAAGCATGGGATGGATCTCTATCCGATGTCGCATTCGCAGGACAGACCGTGAAGATAGGCTACATGGGCGACCAGAGCAGCGCTGCGATAGCAGGCCTATGGCCTTCTTTCATGACTGCAGGAGCCCTAGCAATGCAGATGGCAAACGCTATCGGTTACAGCAACGGAGTCCAGTTCGAACTGGTCACGGCAGATACAGGATGCAATGGAAATGGAGTTCCTGCAACTGGAACCACTGCAGCCGACCAACTCCTCTTGGCAGGAGTATGGGGAGCTGTCGGAGCAGCATGCTCTGGCGCCTCAATGGCAGCCAACGCGGTTCTGTCCCCAGCAGGGGTCCCAATGATCTCGTACGCGAGCACATCTCCTGCTCTATCTGACGACGCTACCTACGGCGATTTCTTCAGGGTGGTCCCAAGCGATATCGGCCAGGCTCAGGCACTTGCTGACATCATGAATGCAAACGGCGAGGCCCAGACTGCTTCCGGAGGAGTTGCGGTGATAGCCGCTCAGGCAGATTACACGGCCAACCTAGGTAACCTGTTCGCAGGATACACCAACAGCACCGGTGACTTCATCGACGGTACCTGGCAGACAGACGGAGGAACTCTGTGCATGGACAGGATTGACTACGATAACACGGACCTATCTACAGATTACGATGCGGTAACGCAGCCAGTAGTCGACAACGGGTGCGGCACTGTAGTCATCTTCTCCTACAACGAGGACGGAGCGAGCATCATCAGCGAGCTACGCGAGGCTGGATTTACCGGCCATATCTACGGTACTGACGGAATAGCCTCAGTCACAACCGCGGACTCCATGACGGATACCGACCTCGACGGAGTAATAGCTTCCCAGCCAGGAACCGCTGCCTCAGCAAGAGGGGCCCTCGTAGCCTCACTGTGGCCGACCACAGATGCAGATGGTGACGGAGAGGTTGACGTGCCTATGGGTCAGTATGCTTTGGAGGCATTCGATGCTTTGACCATAATGGCATTCGCAGCCTTCACTCAATTGGCCAATCCAGGTATCACTGCGAGCCAAGCCATCGCAGCAACAGGGAACAACTGGGAAGGTGCAACGGGAATCCTAACCTTCCTGCCAAATGGGGACACCCTAGGGCAGGGATACTGCATCGGTGCGTTCACCGTTACCAATGCCGACTCAGTCGGCGAAGGGGACGTCTCTTTCGATTGCACCCATACATGGGGCTTCGACAACGGACTTGCCGAGATCACAACCAGCGACTAGAAAGGTAAGTGATTAGGTTACGTAAAGCAGCGTGGCGGGAAACCCCGCCACGCTGCCCAAACCCAACTTTCATGCCCGGCGACTCGTCCACTTAGACAAGATGCCGTTTAGGCAGGGTGTTTTTGCAATGGATCGCCGAGAGGAAAATAACGAACAGGACTCGGGAGACCAAACAGAAGAGGCTACAATAAGCCTGAAGAGATGGCAAAAAAGAACATTGTTTGGACTACTTATTCTGCTAGATTCGGCGGTATTCGGGCTTCTATTCCACCATGGTTCGCTGAACGGACTGAACTGGATCCTCGGCGGATCCTTGCCCAGCGACATGATCTGGCTGCTTCAAATCGTATTTTCGTATCTTGGTGGATTCTCCCTGATAAGAGTCCTCTTCCAGGATTTACCCCCCGGGAGAGGTAGGAGGATACTCCAGATATCCTCTCCACTGATGATTTTCATCCTGACATTGCTGATCATAGAGCTCCTATTCAAAGGACAGGACAAGACTGCATCGATAACCTTCAACTCGACCAGCATACTGGTCAGCGCACTACTCTACTCAGCCACATACCTCTCGATAGCCATAGGGCTAACTCTGACATATAAGGTCCAGAGATACGGTAATTTCGCCCAATCTGAATTGTTCATGGTCGGCATGTTCGTAGGTCTGATTCTAGGTTGGAGCGAGTTATACAACCCGCTCTACAGTGCCCCCGGTGAATCAGTACTGACATGGACGCTCTTACTTAGGACGCTAGTTCTGGCATTCTTTCTGACGGGCTTAGTGGGCGTAATGCTGGACAGGTCGGTGTATCGCGGATTTAGGATAAGAAAGGCTTCTCCTCAGGTGATGATGATCGCCTCCCTGGGCGTGGCCCTAGCAATACGCGCGATTTACTTCATGAGATTCGGATCTGTCAGGAGGATATTCGCTCCGGACTCAGATCTGCAATTCAGAACTAATAGATGGGAACTTCCGACAACAAACTTCCGACTCCAGCTCGGGGACAGGTCAATCGAAGATGGAAGCAGCTACACGCAGTTCAACTGCGAACAGACTGGGGTTGACGAGTCCGGCGAACCAATCCTTACCAGGGTCGTAACAGAGGACTCAAAACCACCCCTAGAGATCTACGATATTTCGATTATCGATTGCGTGACGCCTATCACATCAAATCAGTCATACGTCAGGGGAATAATTCCAGTTGTAGTGTTCATCTCCGTAGCCCTTCTCGTCATACTCCTCAATAGGACCAGATTAGGAATGAGGATGAGAGCAGTTGCCGATAACCCGGATCTGGCAGCTAGCAGCGGCATCAACGTCGAGAACGTGCAACTCACCAGTGCATTCCTGTCAGCAGGAGTGACAGGTGTGGGAGGGGCGGTCTACGCTACTGGAGTCCTATTCAATCCAGTATCGGCCTTCTCCCTTTTGCTCCCTGCATTCGCCGTCATAGTACTAGGAACGATTGGCTCCATCCCAGGTGCGATTTTCGCCTCCCTACTGGTCGGAATTGTCAGGGCACTCTCCTCCCCAATACTCCAAGGCATCGGCCTTCCTCTCGGCCGATCAGGATACTCCGTATTAGGTAACGTGATGCCATACATCTTCCTGGTAGCCATTCTAATGATCATGCCCAAGGGCATAGGGGATGCATGGGAGAAGTGGAGAATCGATTGGACAAGAAAGAGAAAAGAGAACCCTAAGGAGGAGCCATCGAAGAAATCAATTGCTGCACTGGCAATTCTCCCATCTGGGATTCTCGGGCTACACCACTGGAGATCCGGTAGAACCGACAAGGCACAGAACTTCAGTCTGGTCGTATTATGTTCCTATGTCCTTCACAGGTGCTTGGGTTTCATCGGAAAGAACTCATTCTCCGACCAATCTTGTTCGGGCCTATGTTCAACCACGGAATCAGCAGAGACTAACCTAGCACTTCTGACGGGGAGGAATGATGGGACCATCGAAGCAACCGACTCTCCTTACTTCTCCGAATCCATTTCTTCATTGGATGAGAAATGGCTCGGGCTAATGGAGACAGAGATACAGTTCGTCAATTTAGCTACCGACCTTTCAGAGGTCATATGGCCCCTTGTCCCTATACTGATTTGGATATTCGCGATTTACCAAGGTATGGATATTCTTTCTGATGGAAAGGCCTCAAGACACCTCAGTAGCTTCAAACCGTTCACAAATCGCGACATTACAGTGGGTGCAGCTAAGGAAAATATCATTCTCGTAACCTCTCCAGTGTTCAGATTGATTTCACGAATAGACACGGAGCATTCTAGAGCCGTATCTTCTCTAAGAGGGAGATTATCGAAACTGTTCGAGGCATTCAGTAGTAGAATTTCCGAAATCATCAGAAGGGGTAAGCCGGATATCGAACAAAACCCACTCTCCACTCTTCTTGGCCCATATGGGAGACAGGGTGAAAAGGGCTCTTGGGCGACATTCCTCATTCTCTTGGCAATACTAATTCTAACTATTTTCTGGCTCCCAATTTCTTCCGACCCCGAGTCTGCAAACTGGGACAAGCTATACCAAGTATCCAACATTATGGTCGTCTTCGCTATCTTTGCACTGATGTCATTCTCATTGAACCTCCATACCGGATACACTGGGATGGTGAACTTCGGAGTCATCTTCTTCGTCGGTATAGGGGCAATTACAGTAGGAATCCTAACCGCACCGAAGTCCATGAATGGATATGGCTGGGGTATAGGGGAAGCATCGATATTCGCTATAGTGCTCTCTGCCTGCTTCGGTTGGGCACTTGCCTACCCGACTGCGAGACTCAGAACGGACTATTTCGCCATTGTAACCATATCATTGGGTGAGATAGTCAG
>CACGIE010000035.1 GCA_902573015.1 uncultured Candidatus Poseidoniales archaeon
CTTGGATGGAGAGGGCGGAGAGTTCGAGACGATTGTAGTTAGTGCCCCCCATATGAGAAGGGACGTAATACTCGAAGGGGAAGCTGTCTGGAAAGGTTCCAGGGGTTCATTACAGGTTCTTTCGTGCGAGCTTTCTTGAAATCGCTAGGCTCAAACAGGAGACCATGGTCGGACTACTCGTAGTTATGCCAGTTTCTCCTTTGGATTACAGGTATGGAAGAGATATTGCTAAGGAAATCTGGTCCAGGGAGGGGAGGCACGCGAGATCTCTAGAAGTTGAGAGAGCGTTGATTTGGGCACATAGCAAGATGGGTAGAGTTTCTCCAGAGGATTATGACGCAGTTGCGGAGATCTCTGATCCGGGAATCGTTACTGCGGACAGGGTGGACGAACTAGAGGCAGAGACAAAACATGACATTATGGCACTTACAAAGGCCATGGCTGAGGCTGCAGGAGATGCAGGGTGGTGCATCCACCTCGGAGCAACCAGTAATGATATTGTGGACTCGGCAGTAGCTCTACAGATAAGGGACAGTATAGACGTCCAAAGACAATCCCTTGTCGGACTGATTCTGAATATGTGTGGAATTGCTGTGAGAGAGTCTGGGACAGTGATGCTAGGAAGAACACATGGACAGGCTGCGGTTCCTATCACTTTCGGTCTGAAAGTTGCGGTGTGGGTTGATGAGATGAGGCGCCATCTGGTTAGGCTAGAGGAAATACGACCCCGATGCATAACAGGGAAATTCCTAGGAGCTGTAGGAACTGGTGCAGCACAGGGAGAGGGAGCACTAGAATTGCAGAGTCTGATTCTCGGTGACTTGGGTTTGGAAGTACCCGTCGCCACTACTCAAGTGGTTGGAAGGGACAGGTACATCGAATGGGTCGGGTGGATGGCAAATGTCGCTACGAGTATTGAGAAGATCCTCCAGGAAGTCAGAAACCTCCAGAGGACTGAGATAGGAGAGGTTGCGGAGGAGTTTGACTCGAAGAAGCAGGTCGGTTCATCCACTATGGCTCACAAGAAGAATCCCATTACTGCAGAGAATGCATGTGGTCTCGCCAGAATAGTCCGTTCAATGATCATACCATCTTACGAAAATGCACTCTTATGGCATGAGAGGGACTTGGCTAACTCCTCAAGCGAGAGATTTACACTTTCACATTCGATGATTCTACTTGATGATGTTATTTCAAAATGCGACAAGGTACTTTCAGGACTGATTGTCGACAGGGAAAGAATGAGGAAGAATATAGTGGATCAAAAGGGGCTGATCATGGCAGAGAAGGTTATGCTCGAGCTGGTAGATCGTGGCATGCCGAGGGATCTAGCTCATGAAGAGCTGAGGTCGGCATCCATGCAGGCAGTCGAATCTGGTTCTAACCTACAAGAGATTTGTAGAAATTCAGATGGAATAATGAAGTTCTTTGAAGAAGAAGAGGTCGCCGACCTTTTCGCACCAGAGTCTCATCTTGGCTCGTCGGAACAGATAGTGGACAATTCGGTTTCAATAGCTAGGGAGCTGTGCTCAAAGTACTGATGGCACTAGAAGCAAAAGTGCCGTAATAGAGGCTACAGCAAAAAGAAGCATGATCATGGCGTGAGGACCATACTGGTTGACGTCGTCTAGAGCCACATTCAGGAATCCTTCCTCCATAACCCCTGAAATAATTGAGGAGTCGGAATGGTTGAATTCCGGAGGAGGTCTTCTTGGAATCCGCTCAACAGAGTTATCTTGTCTCACAGGTGTTTCTCGAGGCAGAGTCGTAATTATCATTGCCCCTATTCATCTTCTAACACGGAGAAACCGGCCCTTTCCAGTAGAGAGTCCATTTCTTCCAGTGCATCTGAATCTGGATTGGAGAGAGCCGCCGGATCCTTCGCATCTCCACTATAGTCATCCTCTCCTTCTGAAGCGAATCTGAATCTTCGATTCCGTACAACTAGAATTGTACGGATTAGAAATATGGATATCCCCCCCATTACTAGTGTTAGTATCAGCTCTGTTGCAGCGACCATATTCGATTACCTCCTAAGCTTTCAGTTTGATTCCGGAAGACCCTGAGAAAGTGGTCTTGAGAGATGTCGGCGATTAGATGGGTTTGGTTCTAGCCACTTGCCTGAAGGGTATTCGTGTATATCGTCAAAATGAATGGAATACCATGTCTTTTTCTCCTTTCTTCCACAGGATAGGCACCTAAGTCCCTGATTTCGCCCAGAGCTTCGCATTGTCCTACTACAACATATGGGTCTACTGACAATCCTAGGAGTAGCAGAATCTATCCTCAAGCGTTCTAAATGTATTGAATCGTCAGGAGAATGCAGTCCTACCCAGGTGATTCTGTCTCCTGGCTCTAGTGTTCTGAGTAGTCTGTTAACAGGTCCACCTTCTTGGAAAGCAACAAGATTGAGAGATTGTCCTCCAGAGAATACAGAAATATGGGCGTGCCCCCCCTTTGTCTCTCTAGGTTTACAAATGACTGACCCCGACCGGGGGGATTCTATGTGGTCGTCGCTAATCTGGTTCGAACGATGGATTGCATAGGATTTGCAACTCTCCACACCCCTTTCCGACTGTAGCCAAATATGTGCCCTCTCAACCTCGAAAGATGAAGAGCCTCGAATCCCATACAGGACAGGGCATGGAGTTCTCGGGGCAATCAATCCCTTACCCTTGGTTGGATCTCTATTTAGGAAAGTTCCTGGAAATAGGGATCCAAGTTTAGATACTGATATGGGAGAAACACTCCTCTCTGAACCTAGCAATGACTCATTTCTCCAGGCAATCAGTTCCCATGAAGAGTGTGCATTACTCTCCCATGAGATTGCTGCGCAAGCACCGACGACTCCAGAAATTTCATTCTTCAGAAATATAGTAGTCCCTTTATTTCCTGCTTCTCGCAGAATATTTTCTGGATCCACATAGCCCCTAACTGCATCCCAGTACCAATGCTCTGGAGCTTTGTCAAATGAAATGGCAAGACACGGGGATACTGGAATCTTCGAGGGCGGATATCCAGCGACTTTGGTTAGCAGCCTATCAAACCAATCTTTGCATATTTTCTCCAGAAACACTTCTTCTTTATCTGGGATATCTATGATGGCACCAAGTGCTCCGTTTCCTCTTGTCCTCCTTTCAGCAAAGGGCCATAGTCTGACCAGTCTTCTCTCAATGACATCGCAATTCATTGCTTCTTGGATTTCTGAAAGCAACTCATCAAAACTAGAAGTCGTACAACCTTCATCGACATGATCAGTATCATCAAGACCCAGTCGGCATCTCAATTCTAACCCTCCAAATCAAGCGGGATAATCATGTCAATCACCCCTGCTATTCCAGTTTCAGGATTGCACTGTATTCCTCTAACTCCGAAAGTTTCTGCTGCTAAAATGTCTGAATCACGGTCGCCTACGAGAATAGACCCTTTCTCACTAGGACGATTATGCCAATTTTTCCCGTATGATATGGAGATTGGTTGATCGGGGTTGATGTGTGAATTATCTATGAGCTGTCTCCCAGCCTCCAGCATCCCGGGTCTTGGTTTTCTTGCCCATGCTCCTTGATCTGGGGGGTATGGGCTGTACAGTATGAGATCGATCTCTGCATCTTCGTCCTCATTGAGTAATTGTTCTTGCAAACTGTCGTGTATTAGTGATAGTGCGTCATGCCCCCATATTCCCCTTCCGACTGGAGACTGATTTGTGACTATGCAGACTCTGAATCCGTTCCTTCTTAGGAGACCTACAGCGTTTCCAGAACCGGCTAACAATTCTAGCTCATTTGCACTATTGACGTATCCCTCCCTCCATCTGTTCAATACTCCGTCCCTGTCCAGATATGCGATTTTTCCTGACCATTCAGTAGTTCCTGGGAGATTGGATAGTCTCAAGGGTTCTTCCAGAGAAGATCGATGCCTGTGAGGGGGTAGCATTTTCATCACAGTCCATTATTGGACTTGACTGCCTCTTTAATGATATGATTGATAACCAATTGGACGTCTTCTATCCGCTCCATAGACTCAGATTGAACTAGGATTGTAATATCTGAAATTTCTGCTAGTTTGCCCCCACTCATTCCTTGATAGTTGCCTGTAATTG
>CACGIE010000036.1 GCA_902573015.1 uncultured Candidatus Poseidoniales archaeon
AGGAAACAATGTCCTGATTATTGCTGGCTCTATGGTGGGAGCAGCCGGACTAATACTGACATTCATTATGTGCAAAGCGATGAACAGAACTCTTACTGCGGTTCTTTTCAAGTCATTCGGAGGCGGTGGCCGTGAGTCGGTTACCAGAACCAAAGTAGGTAGCGATCCAGAGGAGGTAGCAATGGTATGCGACGGCATAAGCAAGTGCGTAATTATCCCTGGCTATGGTATGGCTGTTAGCCAGGCACAGCACGCCGTCAAGGAGTTCGCCGACCTTCTGGAGTCCCAAGGAGTCGAGGTGTCATACGGGATCCATCCAGTCGCAGGTAGGATGCCAGGACACATGAATGTACTATTGGCCGAGGCAAGCGTCCCATACGAACAACTCATTGAGATGGACGACATTAACTCGGAACTCCCTGAGACTGACGTTGCTCTCGTTATAGGAGCCAATGATACGATCAATCCCGTGGCTCGTACAGGTGAGGGGCCACTTGGAGGAATGCCAATCATCGATGCCGACAAGGCAAGAGTTGTTGTAATCATCAAGAGGAGCCTTTCCGTCGGATATGCAGGAGTTGACAACGACCTATTCTATGATGACAAGACTATGATGCTATTTGGTGACGGCAAGAAGATGATGAATGAATTGAATTCCTCTATCAAGGAGTTATGAGGTCTACCTCCCCCAACCGTTATTTGACATCGACTGCGAGAAAGGATTAGTGATATCATGCGTGTGAGCGTCAGTCGCGCCTTCATATCCCTTATCGTAGTCGCTGCGGTGTCAATTCCTGCTCTCGGAATGAGCAATGGTCCAGGGGCTTACAATTCCAACGATGAGTTGACCGTAAAGTACGGTTGCTCCTGTCATAACAACGGCGCACCATCAGATAGAGCAGTTGTAATGGTCACGGGTGTGCCCCTTATGTACGAGCCATCCGAGAGTTACCAACTCACTATCAGGGTAGCTGATTCCCTTACACTATCGGGCGGTGAAGGAAACACACAAGCTGGTTTCCTGCTTTCTTCCGACTCAATTGGCAACTTCACCTGGCAAGACGACCAAGAAATTCGTTACGCAGAGGGCCGAGCCGATGACGTTTCACACTCTGATACGGATCCCGATGGATCATGGGTATTGACATGGACCGCTCCCGATGACGACATGGGGATAGTACAATTTTGGATAGCCGGAAATTCAGTAGATGGGGGAGGGATACCCGACGAGATGGATTACTGGAACGTCCTGTCTTTCTCGATCAACCCACCTGGTACTATAACCACTGATGAGAGCGGATCAACCTTGGAAACCCGAACCATCTCTGTTGGAACCTATGACTCTCTATTCCTACTAGAAGTGTCCGAAGATCAACTCGAGAAGGAACGTCAGGACGCAATATCCCAAAGGGTGTTCTCACAAGGTAACCTGTTCTACTGGACTAGCCTAACTGCACTTATCGTAGGCGCCGTCTTCCAGAAGGAGATTCTCGAACGAAAATATGATGATGGACCAGAATTCCTAGCGAGCGAACTCGCTTATCCCCAAGGTTTCCGTAGGTCGTTCGGCTGCTTGCTATCGTTCTACCTTGGCGTCAGATGGGCTAGTTCCGATAGCCCCATTGTTTTCCAAGGTGTAGACTTCACAGACTTCGCCACCGGTACAGCGTTCTTCGTCAGTGCATGGGCTGCTTATGGCGTATATAGAACGGTTCTTGCAGCCAGAACCTTGCCCGATGCGAAGGATGTATTGTGACTAGCGAATTAGCCAACGTCTTCCCTAACTGGGATATTCAAGAGCACCTCAGAGAGCTGAATACAATAGCCCGAAGGATATCATTTACATTGATCATCATGTGTATCTTCTGGTCCTTCTCGATAGATAATATGATTACTCACTGGTTAAGTGTATTACCTTTGGAAACTGGTCCAAACAACGAGAACATGTCCATCTATGGGCCGTACGAATGGATACAGTTGAGGTGGGCTGCTGTGATTCTCCTAGCATTGTTGTCACTGTTGCCATTGATCTCGATACAGGCTTATTCGTTCTCTAGGCCGGGACTCTATCCATCAGAGCGCAATTGGCTGATATCCGTACTTATCCTCACCACAACTATCACCCCAATGGTCATTTTCCTAATATGGCATCAGGGCCTACCTATCCTGTTTGAGATATCTGAAGCATCTGGTAGGCCCGATGGCGTACTTGTTAGATACGACGCCTACTCTATCTTCTCCATAGGTATGGCACTTTCATGGGTACTTGTAATCTGGTCGGTGACAACTATTTCCCTCTCTCTAACGAGAATATATGGCATGATAAAAAACGGCGAGATCAGGTTCAGAAAGCGCTTACTAGCAATTTCAACAGGTGTGATAATTCTAACTTTACCCATTGAGTTTGATGGATTGAAGATTATAATTGCGATTCTTTCGGCGATATTATCCGATTTCATATCAAACTCCTTGCCAGTCAGAATCATCAGTTAAAATGATAATCAAACTCGACTCAACAACATAACATCTGGGGATTGACTTGAAAGCATTAGGTACCGGCCAAAAGGCGTGAGCAATAGAGCATCAAGTAGTATTTTTCGAATTCTTTCTGTTACCATTCTATTGATAGCTTCTTCATTCGTATACATAAATTCTGAATCGGTTAATGACGCCATATCATCAACAGTCGAAACGAGAAATACTAATGAAACTCCATTAGTTGGACTCGCAGAAGAAGAATTCTGGCCGGTACTAAGAGTCAGTTTCCCCGCCAAGCCCTTTCCTAACTCGCAACTTGGGGATTTGTTTGAAGGAAATAATTCAGCACAACAATACATTTCCGAGATGAGCGGGGGTGATTCTCAATTGACCACGACTATAGTGGGAGAGACGTGGCCATCCCCATACTTGGAGTCTCACTGGGGAACAGATTCCGAAACTGAGAGAGATACTGGAGCAGACTCAGGGGGGGCTAGAGAATTAGCAAGAGAAGCGATAATCAGTACATTTCAGGACCAAGACATCTCCCAGTGGGATCTTGATGGGTGCTTATCTGATGCCCACCTGATGCCCCATGAATTACAATTCTCTATGCCCAATTTTGAGAAGTTTTGGTGGAGTACAACTTTGTTACCCGGAACTCTTAATGCTTCCAAAATCGCATATTCTTGTATTAGTGTCGGGTCATTCAGTAGTCTCTCATTCAACCATTCCAACATGGCATTATCATCTGGAATCAAAGGAAAGGAAACCCCTCTGTGATTCTTTGAGAATAGGACTTCAATATCAGAAAGCGCTAGTCCCCCTCCATCGATAAGTGCTCCAATAGCCGATTTCTCCCACAATCTACTATACGCTGGACCATCGAAAACCCACCATTTCCCGGTCCACTCCATGTACGAACGAGGACGCTGTCAAATTAGACGCTATCCCCAAATATCATCCGTGTGACCTCCGTGGGAACAACGTGGCCGATGACACCGACGTAAGAAGACAGGAAAGCCTCAAGACTCTGCGAAATCTTTTGAAAACAATAGATGGCCAAAAGGTGACACTTATTGGTGATACAATGCTAGATAGATATCATCACGGTTTTGCAAATAATCTGAACTCTACTGCACCAGTTCCAGTGCTGAAGATTACCCATTCGGAGGAGTCACCGGGTGCATCTGCACATATAGCCATAGGACTCTCTTCATTCGGAATGAGGGTCTCATTCCATACGGCGTTAGGGAATGATTCTGAGGGTGAGTCGATAATTTCTACACTCAAAGAATTCAATATATCGACGGAAAACATTACCATGATTCCATCCAGGAAGACTCTTACAAAGATTCGATTCTTCGGGAGCAGAGAGAGCCTTCTCGATAGAGGGCAAATACTTCTTCAGGCAGATCGAGGTTCCAACGAACCCGTAGGTGATGCAATCTCTTCTGAGCTCGCTTCTTCTGCAATGGAAGATTTAGAGGATAGTTGTGCCTTGGTTATCTCTGACTACGATAAGGGAGTTGTTACTATTGAAGAATCTCTTAAGCTAATTTCCAAGGCAAATAAGAT
>CACGIE010000037.1 GCA_902573015.1 uncultured Candidatus Poseidoniales archaeon
GCCACGCATATGCGCAGCCAGGAAATTTCGTAGCAAAACTAGCAGTAGGAGACGGTACTCACGAGGCATCGATCAGTAAGACGATTTCAGTAGTCGACTCATCTGCCAGAGAGCCGAACGCAGAGATTACTTCCAGTAAGGATAACGATTGCGAGGGAGAAGAGCCATCCGCTAGTGGGAATATGGTGATTGTTTGGGTGTGCGAAGATGATAACGATGTCAACGATCGTGAAGTGGAGGTCTCAACAACAGTAACATTGGATGGCTCAGACTCATGGGCAGGTTGCGATCCCGATGACTCAAGCTGTTACTCCGAGGAATATCTAGTAGAGTGGAAATGGGATCTAGACACATACACGGACTCTGATAACGATGGAATCACAGATAATGACGTCGATGCAACAGGTGAGACATACACATGGGAGTCCAGACCCGCAGGAGCTTGGGAAGTCAAGTTGACGGTGGTGGATAACAATGGTTTCGAGGATAGTGCTAAGTCGATGGTTTATGTCAACTACAGGGGAGTTTGGAAGGACTTCGTCATAGACAGAGCCTCACCTAATCCGGTGATAATGACTTGGGAATATCCTGTCAACTACGATCAGGAGTCAAAGGACAGGATAAGATACATGAGAGCCAAACTTTCCTATCCAAAGGAGGATGATGACCAGCCTGGAGGGGGTCTACCGGGACAAACCACCGACAATCGCCTGGATCTTTACATGTACAACAGCACTGATGAGGCTGTTTCGAATACCTCAGGAATTGAGAATGATAACAGGGATGCAGGAGACTGTGGGAGCGACGAGTTCTGTGTTTGGATGGTAATCGGGGGCTCGACCGTA
This sequence comes from uncultured Candidatus Poseidoniales archaeon, assembly GCA_902573015.1. Lineage (GTDB taxonomy): Archaea > Thermoplasmatota > Poseidoniia > Poseidoniales > Thalassarchaeaceae > UBA36. The sequence continues at coordinate 846 of CACGIE010000037.1, forward strand.
CGAGGCTTCCTGCCAGGGGATTGGACGGTGGACTTGGAGAATGCAGAGACACACAACACTGAGGTTAATGAATTCGTTATCGAACTCCAGTATCGTTAGTTTTCGGAATCCACGAAAAGCCAGATAGTAGCAATCTGGGACTAGCATACCGAAAACCACGGGGAACGGTTCATATACACCTCTTCGGTCGGCGGGCCTACCTTAGAGGTGTAAATAATGGGTTCACAATGGGAAGATAAGAGCAAACCGCATCTGAATATCGTTTTCGTAGGTCACGTCGACCACGGAAAGTCGACAACTGTAGGAAGACTGCTACTGGACAGCGGCCACATAGAGCAACACGTGATCGATGGTCTAGAGAAGGATGCAGCTGATAGAGGGAAGGCCGGTTTCGGTTTCGCCTACGTTATGGACGGACTAAAGGAAGAGAGGGAGAGAGGGATTACTATTGACGTCGCTCACAAGGAATTCTTCACTCCAAAGTACTACTTCACAGTCATCGACGCACCGGGTCACCGTGACTTCGTCAAGAACATGATCACTGGAACCAGCCAGGCAGATGCTGCGGTTCTGAATGTGGCCGCAAACGACGGTGTGAACGCTCAGACCAAGGAGCACGCTTTCCTAGCAAAGGTGCTTGGAGTCAAGGAGCTCATCGTCAACATCAACAAGATGGACATCAGTGGTGTAGACTGGTCAGAGGACAAGTACAAGAGCGCAGTCGAGGAAGTCTCCAATCTTCTGAAGATGGCAGGATTCAACCCTGCAGATATCTCATTCGTGCCTTGCAGCGCACTTGCTGGGGACAATGTCTTCCACAAGAGCGACAATACTCCCTGGTACAGCGGACCAACTCTGTTCGAGGCTATCGATGCAGTTGAGATGCCGCCAAAGCCAACTGACAGGCCACTCAGGCTACCGATCCAGGATGTATACAAAATCAGTGGAATCGGGACTGTCCCAGTGGGGAAGGTCGAGACAGGAGTCCTTGAGAGAGGAAAGACCGTTGTGTTCAACCCAAGTCAGAAGTCTGCAGAGGTCAAGGACATTGAGATGCATCACACTAGCCACGCAAAAGCAGAGCCAGGTGACAACGTCGGTTTCAACGTACGTGGACTAGCTGCCAACGATATCCGTAGAGGAGACGTCGCAGGATACTCTGACAGCGAGCCTATGTTCGTCAGACATGATGAGACATTCGTAGGTCAGATACAGCTTATGGACATACCAAAGGCAATCGGATCCGGATACACCCCAGTGTTCCACGCTCACACCGCTCAGGTAGCCGTACGATTCGTAGAACTTCTTGAGAATTCAAAAACCAAGGAGGCCAATCCAGCATTCCTAAAGACTGGAGATGCGGCTCTAGTGCGCTTCGCACCTACCAAGCCGATGGCAATCGAGCAGATGGATGCTTTCCCGGAACTGTCCAGGTTCGCAATTAGAGACATGGGCAAGACCGTGGCCGCAGGCGTCTGCATGAAGATTGAGAAGAAGTGATGCGACTCTGGTGAAGTTATGCCGGTTGTCACGACGATCAAACTGACCGGCGACAACCATCAGGACGTAGACTTGGTCTGCCAGCAGATTAAGGCGATTTCCGATGAAACAGGAGTAAATCTGAGAGGACCCATACCTCTCCCAACACGAAGGCTCGTTGTTCCATGCAGAAAAAGTCCAGACGGCGAAGGCTCTGAGACTTGGGATCACTGGGAGATGAGAGTTCACAAGAGGCTTCTAGAACTGGTTACCAACACTGCCAAGGATGAGAAATCGCTGAGAAAGGTCCTGAGGATACCTATCCCAGACTCGGTAACTATAGAGCTCTCTCTAAGGAACCTCGATTGAGACTAAAGTAAACCTTCTTCTCTAGCCAGAGAACCCATCGGATCCCATGCCGGGAGGACTGTAGGATCTCCTTCCAATCCATTCTTCATCTCATCAGTCAGGTAGTCCTTGGGAGCGGCTATCTCGAACATATGCTCGTCATACCAGTTATCGTTCATCGTGTAGAATCCCTTCTCCCCACTGTCTTCAGAACCCCAGGAGTTCTCAACTCTCCATCTTCTAGGCTTTCCATCTACCACATCAACCCCAGTGAATAGCATTGCATGGGTCATCATTGTCTGTCCAAACCTCAATCGATCAGCCTTCTCCATTCCGAATTGAATTCCATACAATCCCTTCAGATCGTATAGTTCAGCATCCCATAACCCCCTCTTGCGAGCCATGTTCTTTCCGACGTCACATCCCATCCAAACTGGAATGCCATCCTCTAGCAGTCCCTGTGTGATGTCCTTCATCTCATCGGATGGAACGTTGAGATAAACGACGGGCGGTCCTCCGGCTACGTTCTGTAGAAAATCCACTGTATATGTTCGATAGTACTCGTTTCTAGGATCGTTCACGATGCAAATGTACTCCTCCCAATCTACTTCCACATACTCATCGAGGAACTCCAAAGGCGTCATAGTACCCTTCCTGTGGAATTCGTTGTCCTTGTCTCTCCACTGCCAGTCGAACTCCTCTGGAGGAGTCCCCAAATGTATGCAAAGAACCCTCCAAATATCTTTCATCCTCTCCTCTTTGTGAATTCGAGCCTCATTATTGGATCCTCCACCATCGAGAATCCCCCTTATCTCGCTTGCAGTTGTCCGCAAGATGTCTTTCAGAACCATGTTCATCGACCTGGTACTACTACTGCTATGTGACTCCGGATATGCTGACATTGGAACTAGGCCGTGCTTCCTGATGAGATTCGTGGCCATGTTCCACTGTCCACCATCTCCAATTGGATCGCTGAGTA
>CACGIE010000038.1 GCA_902573015.1 uncultured Candidatus Poseidoniales archaeon
GAGGGGCTTGGTTGGAACCTCCTCCTCCATTGTTTTCATCATCCTGCCACCACTGTGAAGAGCTCTTTGCCACGACTAGAGGGCAAAATTTCAGTAAATTAATGTTAGCGCAAGCCTGCGTGAATCATAACGCTAGAGTTTATGCTAATTCGCACCTAGCATTCGCTGAGCAGGCTCGCATCTTCTTCGCATCTTCACGCCAGGAAGGCTGAGAAGCTCATTACGCTGATAGCAATCCCAGCGTATGACCCAACCATCAATGTCAATATCATTCTAATCATAAGTTGTACGATGGACGTATATGTTATCAAGGCGTGTTTTAGAACACAGGAGTGATGGATACACGTCTTGATAACCCCTAGGTAGATCGAACTGTTATGTTTAGAGAAACAATGGATATCTGGTGGTTCCTACAGGGGCTGCTGGGCGGAATACTAGCGTGATTGATCGCGCAATGCAATTGAAGCGCGGGATAAAACCCGCGTTCATGCATAAACAAGATAACGAAAATCGGAGGGAGGGGCGACTCTCCCTCTGACAAAATTAGATCTCTGGTTTGTCGAAATCACACCCTAGTTTTCACATAGGCCATACTGAGGCGATTATCATGGGCATGACTCTCAAAGACAGGAAGGTGGTCGTCCTGACTGGTGCCGGAATCAGCGCGGAGTCGGGCGTCAGGACATTCAGGGACAACGACGGATTGTGGGAAAACCACCGAATCGAGGACGTTGCAACGCCCGAAGCATGGGTCAGGGACCCCTCTCTGGTTTGGAGGTTCTACCAGGCCAGGAGGAGACAGTTACTGGAAGTGGAGCCCAATCCCGCCCACTTTGCTCTGGCTGGTCTGGAGAGGAAGTGCGGATCACTAGTTCTGATTACCCAGAACGTGGATGACCTCCACGAAAGAGGTGGCAGTGAGCCCGTTATCCACATGCATGGGACGTTGCGTTCGCTCCGCTGTCAGGAAACAGGGCTTAGCGAGGTCAGGATGGACGAGCGGGATCTAGTGGAAGATTTCGTCCTCTGCAATTGCTGTGCGGTGGCTTCCAGGATGAGGCCAGACATCGTTTGGTTCGGCGAGATACCACTGGAGATGGGAGTCATTCAGAGGGAGGTGGGGGATTGCGAGGTATTCATCGTCATAGGCAGCTCGGGACACGTCTACCCCGCTGCAGGTTTGGTGAATCTGGCTAACTCGAATGGCGCTCACACCATTCTGGTAAACTTCGAACTACCCATCAACAGTAATGACTTTGACGAGGTGCACATAGGTAAGGCGGGCGAGATACTGCCGGAACTCGTGGAGAATTGGTAGTCTCTCTGACACGACATAAGTCCGAAATTAGAGATATTAATTTGCGTACCTATAAATAATAATCAGCATTCGGTAGTTCATGCCTTGCGACTGTTGTGACTGTGACCCTTGTGGCCCTAGCTGTTCATGCGATGGGTGCTGCTGAGTCAGCATCTTGTCTATCGTAGAACGCTCAGGGAGGGAAAAATAATCGGTAACCTATTGTGCCTCCTTCTGTAGCGGATTTCATGTCTGGATGTCTCGAAAACTTTCCAAACGAATTGGAGCCTAGCTTCTCCTGCCTTTCCGACTCCCTTTCTGCCGGACCTGCTTCTGGGGTTCTGATTCTCGTCATAGGCATACCTCTGATAGGGGTGATAAAGGCCTACATGAGGAAGTTGATGGATAACGTCGACTTCGATGAGGGGCTCGAGAACTTCCTTTACAGGATCGCTGGAGTTGCCCTTTGGGCATTGGTGATTCTCACAGCAGCTGACGAGTTCGGGATCAACGTTACCGGCTTGGTGGTCGGCCTGGGATTCATCGGGCTCGCAGTAGCCTTCGCGGCCCAGGACACAGTGGAGAACGTTATCGCAGGTGTATTCATCATCATTGACAGGCCATTCAGGGAGGGTGAGAGGATACTACTTCCGAAGAGCCTGGGGGGGACCTACTCGAAGTGGGGGGACGTGACCTACATCGGCCTCAGAACCACTAGAGTTAGATCTACAGACGGAGTTCTGCTGACCATCCCGAACAAGCTTCTGACTAAGGACGCAGTAGCGAACTTCAGCCATAGCTCCGACATGGAGCTAAGAGTCAGGATCCGCCTGGGACTGACTGCCACGTGGTCTAACGTCACCAAGGCTGAGGAGATAGTGAAGGACATCGCAGACAACCATGCTGACATTGTGAGCAAGCCTAAGCCACCAGAGGTCGTACTGAGGGGTTTTGGAGATCAGGAGATAGTGATGGAGATTCGCTACTACGTTGACAATGCGAGAAAGATGAGGCCATCCAAGTCGTTCTTCGTCACTGAGATACTAAGGAGGTTCGAGGAGGACGGCGTGACCCTCGCATTCCCAGTAAGAGTCAACATGAACAGCGATGTAGACTTGGAAGGACTGGGTTTCTGATCACGGAAATTCTAGTCCTAGGATAGTCTGACTGGGTCAGCTAGAGCATGACAGCATTGAGCAGCCTACTCGGTTCCTAGCCCACTCTGGCCTCCTACTGAACCATTTTTCCTCATTCCCGGGTTGTTCGTCGTAGGGTTTCTTCAGCATCTCGTAGAGGGCTGTTGCCACTGAGTAGTCTTCCTTCTCGGCGGTATCGATTGCTAGTTGGGCCATCCAGTTCCTCAAGACATACTTCGGATTGGCATTCAGCATCGACTCCCTGTCAGGTCGGCCATCCACCCTGTACCACCACCTGTCCAACCAGGAGTTCCACTCGTTCTGCGGGATTTCCTCCTCTTTGTAGAAGGCACAGGTCAGATGGTTGGAGTCTGGCTCTTGAATGGTAGAAAGCGTCCTGAAGAGTATAGTCATGTCAGTCTCGGTCAACTGCATAACTGACGTCAATTCAGAGACTAGGTCCCCATCCCCCTCCTGGAATCCGTCGAGTCCGAGTTTCTCGGACCACATACGGCTACTGTGCCCCCTGTAAGACTCATAGTATGAGTCCAATGCCTCGTGCAGCGAATTCGGTTCTTCCATCAGGGGGGAAATCGACTCCAGAAGTCGAGCGAAGTTCCACGCACCGACCTCACCCTGCTGGGCATACCTGTACCTCCTGGTGCTGGAGTCGGTAGTGTTTGGTGTCCAGTCGGGATCGAAGCCCTCCAACCATCCGTATGGACCGTAGTCTATGGTTAGCCCGTGGATTGACATGTTGTCGGTGTTCATCACACCGTGCACGAAGCCCACGCGCATCCAGTGCGCGATCATGAGTGCGGTCCTGTCGGCAACCTCCTTCAGCCACTCCACCAGGCCCTGGTCCGAATTCGAGGAGTGGTGCGGGAAGTGCTGCCTCACGGTGTTATCGACTAGGACGCGCAGAGTCTTCTGGTCCCCTGCCATCGCATGTATCTGGAAGCTGCCGAACCGGATGAAGCTCTCAGCCACTCTGCAGACAATCGCACCCGGCTCGGGTGCTGGCCTCCCATCGTACATCACGTCACGCATCACTTCCTCGCCAGTGGTGACCAGGGATAGCGCCCGAGTAGTCGGAACGCCGAGGTGGTGCATGGCCTCGCTGCACAGGAACTCCCGAATCGATGAGCGGAGGACAGCCCTGCCATCTGCGAATCGAGAG
>CACGIE010000039.1 GCA_902573015.1 uncultured Candidatus Poseidoniales archaeon
TCTGTCTTCCTGACCCCTTCCACGTGCCTCATCTCCTCGATCAGGGTCCGTGACATCTCCTTCTCGCTATCGAAGTCTATCCTCGCGACTAGGTCCAGTTCGCCATAAACCACCGAAACCTCCGACACGGACTCCATTTCCAGAAGCTGAAGATAAACGTCCCTCTCGCGTCCGGGAGAGCAGGATATCAATATCCAGGCCAGTGCCATTCGGACTTACCGCCTATCTGGACGCTTATGACTCCTACTGTGGCATACTAAGTATGGGTCAAATGACGCAAGTCATTAACCCTGATTGCGAATGGCATTGCCCATGCGCTTGGCAGTCTCGCTGGTCCTGATGCTTCTGCTCGCACCAATTTTGTCAGGGACATCTGCGGGCCTCACCCGGTCTACGACCGTGTGGAGCGGGACGATCTCACTGCCTGATGGATATCTGGTACAATCCAACCAGGTTCTAGTCATCCAGGCCGGGACATCAATCCTTCTCGGGGATGGCGAGCGCCTCGGCGTTGACGGCAGGGTTTCTATCGAGGGCACAGAATCCTCGCCAGTGACCCTCGAGTCAATTTCAGGGAATCACAGAGGCGTTATTTTCAACTCGAGCTCGAACAATCTTGGCTCCACCATAGACAACCTAACAATCACAGGCGGGGAGTACGGGATTACAGTCTATGGCAGCAACCCACTGATCAGCAATCTACATGTGTTAAATGCGGACAGAGTAGCAATCGATCTTTTCGACGGAGCATCTCCGACCATCAGGGACGTCGTGATAGATGGAGGGGGACAGGATATTCACGGAGCCTCAACCACGTGGAGGTACGGGATAGGGATCTCATCCGGGGCATCCTCAGCACCCATAGTTCAGGGGGCTAGTATCGGTAATCTGGTTACCAGGGGTGTCAACCTCTGGTACAACTCCGGAGGCCTCTGGAGCGGAGTCTCTGTCTACAACGTCTCCGGGGCGACAATGGCTGCTGCTGCCGGAATTTGGATTGAGGACTCAATCCCCCTCTTCACCGATTCCAACATCACCAAATCAGACAACGGGATCATTGTCAGGCATATCTCCGACACCACGACCCGACCGACCTTCCTGGATACTAAAGTGGAGGACTCCCAGTACAGAGGCGTCCTTGTAGAGCGATACGATCACACCAACTACTCGAACCTACAGACAAATGCCATCTTCTCCGGTCTGGAGATCAGAGGGACCGGCGGTCCGAACGCGAAGACACCAGGCCTCGGAATCGGCGCTGCCTTCGAAATCAACACATCCGGAGCGAGAATCGAGGATGCAGTGATCGAGGAAAACGCGATTGTAGGGGTCCGTGCTTACACCACCGACTCCTCGACCTCATTGTCAAATGTAACAATACGAAACAACGGCCCAGAATCCCCTTCCAAGCCTCACGAGGGAGCAGGATTGCTATTCAGAAGCACCAGCTGGACCAGCAAGGGTCCGGCAGAGGTATCGGATCTGGTAGTTCAGAACTCCACAGGAGCAGGCGTAGTTATGGCCAAGGGAGGGGTCATCGGCAGTAACTGGACAATCAGTGGAAATGGTGCCAATGGGGTCTCTTTCGTAGAATTCCACCCTCGGGTAGAGTTTCTGCTAAGCGAGGAAAATGCTGGTAGCGGAGTGTCCGTCTCAGATTCAAGCAACGTCGAGTTGTCCTTCGTACACACATCCGGGAACGGAATAGGCTCGTCAGAATCAGCCGGACTCTACTTCCGGGAGTCGAACTATGTGATGAGCGGCGGAAAGAATGTGACTTGCTACTCGTGCTCTTCAGACGGGGATCAGCGGGGCATAGTAATCAGGGACAGCATCGATTTACAGCTGATATCCACTACCATCGAGGGTGCACTCTCGGAACCATCCTTGGATATCGACAACACTGGAAACCTATTCCCGGGCATTGTCATCCTGGACGACATAGCGATCAACTCCCCCTCCTCCAACTACTCCGTCTGGCTGGAGGGAGTGGATGCCCAAATCAGCGGTCTCGACCTAAGCGGCGACGGAGGGGGGATGTACTGGAAGGCTCGAGGCTCCAATCCATCATCCATCTCTGACAGCGTCATCTGGGACAGCCCATCCCACTGCCTGGACCTGCACTCGCACTCCGAGTTGAGAGCGACAGGCATCTCCATGTTTTGCGACAACCTTCCCTTGATCGACATAAGCACTGTCAACTTCACAGACTCCTCGCTAGAAACTCGCTCTGGCGCTGAAAGCTCATTCTCCCTAAACACAAGCTCCCATCTTCGTTGGATTTCTTCAGACCCGATTCTCACTCCGGAGAGCTCCGAGGACGATGTAATAGTGGATATCATGTGGATGCTCGATGTTCACACAATCAATCAGAATCAGCTCAATATCCCCATGGCCTCTGTAAACATCTCCTTTGATCAATTCGAGAGCGATGTCAATGAGACTCAGCCATACGAGGGCAGATTCACATATGGTCCGTTTATTGGTGAACGCTGGACGGCCGTCCAAGGTTGGTCCACCATTAACTCGGCATATGTCGGTTGCACATATGATGAGGTGCACAATACCTCACAACCAACGCAATTGGATGATGACTCGACGGTCTTCTGCCGAGTCGAACTTAGCAACCAGCCTCCGTTCATCCTTTGGGATTCTCCATCTGACGAGTCCGAGTACTCCAGCGGTAGCGAGATAGTTTTCGATGCCAGGCAGAGTTGGGATCTGGACTTCGATGAGCTGACGTACAGTTGGTCTAGTAGCAGAGACGGAGATTTCTCAGCCTCGTGCTCTATCGTATCCAGCAACTCCTCTCTATTCATTGCAAACCAGAACCAGACGGAGCCGTGTCTGACGGATGGGAGCCAGTCAATAACACTGGAAGTATGCGACTCTGAAGGGCACTGTGTCAATGAGACTCGCACAATTGAGCTGATCAACCTACCACCCGTTCTGAAGGTCGGAACCTCGCCCCCAATTTCCTCATGGGGAACCCTATACCTCGGAGAAACCGCGAACGTCACCATAGATCTCACGGGGACTTTCGACCCCGAGGCCGATCAGCTTTGGTGCTGGGCCTCAGCCTCTTACGAGTCCGACCCAGACCCAGACCCAGATAACCC
>CACGIE010000040.1 GCA_902573015.1 uncultured Candidatus Poseidoniales archaeon
ACTGCAGCGACGTGCCTGCGGGGGGCTTCTCCGGGCCGGGAGCATCTGCCCCGATACCATGCTCCATCGGCACCTGGCAGAACCAGACGGGGCAGACCAGTTGTATGAACGCGAGCGTTGGGCACTACGTGGACACGAACGGATCCTCCAGCCAGACCCCATGTGCCACTGGCACCTGGCAGAACCAGACGGGGCAGACCAGTTGCATGAACGCGACTGCGGGGCACTACGTGGACACAAACGGGTCGACGACGCAGACGCCCTGCGGACTTGGAACGTGGAACAATATGACCGGGCAGGCCACCTGCACTCCTGCATCCCCGGGGTACTTCGTGGACACGAACGGTTCGACGACGCAGACGCCCTGCGATGCGGGGACGTACAACCCCAACTCCTCCTCCAACTCATCCACGGACTGCCTGGACACCCCAGCGGGGAACTACTCCGGGCCGGGTGCATCGAGTCCGACGCAATGCTCACCAGGGACCTGGCAGAACCAGACGGGCCAGTCCAGCTGCATCGATGCCAGCCCTGGACACTACGCATCGGGTTACGGGAACACGAACGAGACTCAATGCGCCCTCGGAACTTGGACCGATCAGTCGGGTCAGAGCTCGTGCACTGCGGCTTCCCCGGGGTACTTCGTGGACACGAACGGTTCGACGACGCAGACGCCATGTGGTTTGGGGACATACAATCCTAATTCCGGCTCTAGCGATCCGGCGGATTGCGTCCAATCGAGCCCTGGTTACTACGTTGACCAAGTGGGGCAGTCTAGCCAGACCCCCTGCTCCGCTGGCTCTTACAACAATATCACCGGGTCAACCAGTTCTTCCGACTGCATCGACGCTCAACCGGGATACTACATCGCCTATCCCGGATCAACCTCTCAGAGCCCCTGCCAACTCGGTGAGTTTCAGCCATCACCGGGACAGAGTGCCTGCATAGAAGCAGATCCAGGAAATTACGTGGACTCTCTGGCCGCGACCAGTCAGACGGCTTGCTCACCTGGCTCTTACCAACCCGACTACGCGCAGACAGAGTGCCTATCTGCAAATGTCGGGCACTACGTAGATGTCTCCGGCTCAGCGAGCGAAACGCCCTGTGATGCGGGGACGTACAACACGTTCACTGGATCCGTTGTCTCTTCCGACTGCCTTGATGCTGACCCTGGTTACTTCGCAGCATCTTCCGGATCATCATCCCAGGTAGCTTGCTCCCCTGGATCTTACCAACCATACTCAGGGGAGACAAGTTGCATCTACGCGACGCCGGGTCATTTCGTGGACGGTTCGGCGGCTACATCTCAGCAGAGCTGCCAGCTCGGCGAGTATCAACCCAGCACTGCTAGGCAGAGTTGCATGACTGCTGACATAGGATACTACGTAGACTCGATAGGGTCACCCAGCCAGACCAAGTGTCTGCCAGGAAAGTACAACCCTGACCAGGGTGCTACTAGTGTAGATGCATGCTTAGACGCAGAACCAGGATACTACGTCCAGACGACAATATCTGGTGCTGGCAGCCAGACCCCATGCTCAGCTGGAACTTATCAGGCGGCATTTGGGATGACGGAATGCACGGACGCCGAGGAGGGTTACTTCGTTGATACTACGCAGGCTACTGCCCCCACTCCGTGTGAAGCCGGGACATATCAGCCAAGTACTGGACAAGTGAGTTGCCTAGACGCAGGAGATGGCCACTATGTTGCTGGGACAGGACAGTCTGAACACACGCCATGCCCCGTGGGCACATACCAGCCCAACGTTGCTTCAACGACCTGCGTAGATGCGGATCCGGGATACTTCGTGGGAGAGGAGGGTTCCACCACTCAGACTGGGTGTCAAGCGGGGACCTACCAGCCCGGACAAGCCCAGGAGAGTTGCATATCTGCAGAGCCCGGTTACTACGTAACTGGAACAAAGGCGACCGAGAAGACGCCCTGCGATCCTGGAACCTGGCAGAGTGAGTCTGGAATGACCACATGTAACGAAGCGGAGCCGGGTCACCATGTCCCTAATTCTGGATCATCTGATCAGATTCCTTGTCCAAGTGGCACCTTCCAGCCCAACTTCAGTAGCATAGATTGTGAGACTGCGGAACCCGGTTTCGTCGTGGGGCTAGATGGAATGTCGGTGGCCTCTCCCTGTCCTGCCGGCACATACCAGTCTGCGAGCGGACAATCATCCTGTACCGATGCCTCTCCGGGATACTTCGTCGGTTCTCCTGGTTCCAGCGAACAGACCCCTTGCGAGCCAGGTACCTGGCAGGATCAATCAGGCAGTTCCAATTGTCAGGAAGCCCAACCCGGAAGCTTCGTGGACACCGAGGGTTCGACGAGCCAGAGCATTTGTGTCGAGGGGACATATCAGCCAGAATCTGGACAGACATCATGCATCTCTGCACCCTCAGGGTTCTTCGTCGATTCCCCGGGATCGTCGACTCTGACCAAATGCCCATCTGGGCAACATCAGCCCCAGGAAGGGAGTACCTTCTGCGTGGATGAGCCGATTAATCCCCTACTAATTGGAGGGGGAGTAGCAGGAGTAGTAATCATGCTTGTTGCTGCCGTGGTTGGATTCCGAGCATACAAGAGGAAGCAGGAGGCTGAGTTCGAGGCCATGATGTCAGAGGATCTCCAAGAAGGTCCGGAGGAATTGGAAGAGCCAGAGCCGGAGGAATTGGAAGAGCCAGAGCCGGTGGACTACAACTCAATGACTGTGGCCCAGCTCAAGGAAATTCTCCAAGAGCGAGACTTGATGATTGGAGGGAACAAGGCAGAGTTAGTCGCCAGACTCGAGGAGGATGACATCCAACTGGCGAAGTTCAAGGCAAGACTAGGCCATGTGGAACAGGTGGTTGACGATGATGGCGATGACGATGACATCCTGGAAGACCTGGAACTAGAGGACGACGATGACGATGACATCCTGGAAGACCTGGAACTAGAGGACGATGATGACGAAATCGAACTAGACGTAGTCGGGGATGATCCTGAGATTGAAGACTCAGAGGAAGAAAACCAGGAGCCATTG
>CACGIE010000041.1 GCA_902573015.1 uncultured Candidatus Poseidoniales archaeon
GAATCTCTCACAGCGTCACGTTCTTGTGACCGAGACCTCTGCGTTAGACAGAAAGATGGAGTCCAGGGAAGTTGTCATCATAGGTTCAGGCCCAGCAGCCTTGCGCGCAGCAATAGCCTGCGCCGATGGAGGAACGGTACCACTCATGATCGATGAGTTCGGAATCGGCTCTGCCTCGGGCTCTCATCCAGTAGCAGGATTAGCAGTCTCAATAGATGAAATGGACTCAAAATCCCATGAAGAGGATACTCTAGCACAAGGCGGCGAAACGTGTAACGAGGATGTTGTATCCAGGACATGTAAACAGGGAGTGGAGACCTTAGCTGAACTAGAGAGATGGGGATTGGCCCTAAGGCGTAGAGAAGGAGGGCTTCCACATACATCCGCAGCGCCAGGGCACAAAACACCCAGGCTTACGGGATGCGGGGACTCAACTGTCAGGGAGGTGACGAGGGTGCTCGAGGAACAGACTATCAAGAGAGGAATCCAGAGAAACGCTGACTCGATTCCTCTTAGTATAGTCTCGGACAACTCACAAGTTCGAGGGGTCGTGACTCTAGATCTCCCCACAGGGAGAATAGATGCCATTCAGACCAAGGCAGTTATCCTTGCAACCGAAGGCCATCAGGGACTTTGGTCAAAACCTAGTGATGGATCAGGAACCGGCTCGGCACTCGCTATTTCTGCTGGAATCGATTTGAAGGGGATGGAAATCACTCCGAGGCACCCTCTAACGATCAGGGATTGTGGGATTCACATCCCTCTCGATGTTCTAGGCTCAGGTGGCAGAATAAGAAGAGAGAACGGAGATGATGTAGGTCCAGAGGAAGCTCTGGAAGGAGAACCCTGCGTACTCGATCTTAGACAGATGGACGCAGATGCAAAGGTTTGGTTCTCACAGACATCTATGCGAATAATGGATAGACTAGGGATTGATATTTCAAAGGACGTGATTCCTCTTTCTCCAGGAGTAGCATACACAACCGGTGGTGCACCATCCGACGCACAAGGAAGAGTTGTTTTCCAAGGTCACACAACAGAGGGCCTTCCTGCCGAGCTGTGGCATACAGGCTTGTATGCTGCAGGAAGGAGCGCTCATACAGGAATGCACGGATCGAACGCGCTACCTGGGAATCTTCTACTTGACGACCTAGTATCAGGAAAAGCAGCAGGTGAGCACGCCTCGGAATGGGCAACAGAAATCAAATTTGGAGGAAACACTCAGATTGAAGAGGCTGTGAAGGGAGAATCAGATAGAATATCTTCCATTATGATTGGAGATGGAATGGCAGTTGCCAAGTTTCACTCGAAGTTGACATCCGCAATCTCTTCCGGATCATCTAATGAAGCATCACTGGCCGAATTAAGAGCGATAAAAGATACAGGAATCAGCCTAACAGACACCTCATCAGTCATGAACACCGAAATGGCAGAGGCTCTGCGATTGGTCGGCTTGGCATCTGTCGCTGAAGCGATTCTTACTTCTGGGTGAGGAATATGGAAGATGACTCAAGCATCTTCACAATGATCATCGAAGGGAAGATTCCATGTCACAAAGTATACGAGGACGACTTGATATTTGCATTTCTGGATATCAACCCATCTAGTCCCGGCCATACACTAGTTGTCCCAAAAGAACCAGCAAGGACCCTTGATGAACTGAGCGATGATTCTGCGCAGGCCATCGGTAGGGCTCTGCCTAGGATATCAAAGGCAGTACTGAAGGCCACAGGAGCATCTGAGTTCAATGTAATTCAGAACAACGGTCCGAATGCATTCCAGAGCGTATTCCATGTTCATTTCCATATCATTCCGAAGATGGAAGATGGCAGAGGACTCTCATTCCCATTCACGCCTTCTCCGATAGATCATGAAGACGGAGCGCGACTATCATCATCAATCAGAGATTTGCTGAGCCATTCACTCTCTCAATAATCAAGACCTCTTACCCCATCCGAAACCCGTGTCGGATATGCTGGATGCACCCGATATTGAACCTGAGCTGTCTAGCGGAGCAATGAAGCTTAGAAGGAAAAAATTGGACAATCTCCCTTGGGACCACACAGGAAGACATCCAGGAAATCCATACTTCTGGAAGATTATCCTCATACTGATAGGAGTAGGACTCAGATATATTTTCAGAAGGAGTCACTATGAGAAGATACCAGATTTCGAAGGAGGCCGAGTGATATCTTCTATGCACATTAACGGATTGGTAGATCCTGCCACTTTGGTCTATTCCCAAGATAGAAGAATAATATCTATGGGAAGACACGATCTGATGACAATGCCACTAATCGGCTGGTTCTCAAGAAGAATGGGATCACAACCGGTAATCAGGAAGTCGGAGATTGAAAATGGGGTTTCTGATGAAGAATACGCTAGAAAAATCAACGACAGGACTCTTCTCACGATGACTAACTGTATTGCTTCGGGATACAATGCTATGGTAATGCCCGAAGGCAAGTCTCACCAGGATCCACACCTCCACCGGTTCAAGACTGGTCCAATGAGATTTGCCCTAAATGCAGCCTCAATAGCGAAACACAGAGGCCTACCAAATCCTGCCCTTCAGCCTGTGGGATTGCACTTTAGGTGTCACCACTGGTTTAGGACAGATGTCTTTGTCGAATTCCGGGAACCAATCCCCGTCCTAGCTCCAGAAGTCTCAGGAGCTCCTGAGAGATTGTCCTCAGGGATTTGGGAAGAACCACCGGCGGATCAAGTTCATAATTTGAGGGACACTCTATTTTCATCTCTTTCAGAGGTATCTCCAGATGCTCCGGATTGGGAAACCTACCTTGCTTGGCATCTGATAGGGCACATCAAGGCGAATACTTCCAATTCCCAGTTGAAAACATTCAGAGACGAGGTCCTTGCTGCAAGAGAAGTTAGAGGCTCGTTACCCGATGGACAGACTACTGAGGATCTGCTGGCTCCCGCTATTGAGGCAGCCAAGATTCTGAATGATGATCACCTAGATGGCAGAGCATTGACTGGAATCACGT
>CACGIE010000042.1 GCA_902573015.1 uncultured Candidatus Poseidoniales archaeon
GGGAGGCATGCAAGGAGCTGGCACCACTAGCGAAGGATCACCAACTGGTTATCACCCATGGGAATGGCCCACAAGTAGGACTCCTCGCCCTGCAATCCGCATCGTACAAGGAAGCGGAGGAATACCCTCTGGATGTTCTGGGCGCTCAGACAGAGGGGATGCTGGGTTACGCAATACAACAGGAGCTGGGTAACCTCCTTCCAACTGAGAGTTCTTTGGCAACTATACTAACGATGGTGGAGGTCGATCCAGATGACCCCGCCTTCGAAAATCCAACCAAGCCAATTGGTCCGATTTACAGCGAGCATGAGGCTAGGAGAATCTCCGAAGAGAAGGGATGGTCTATTTCGAAGGATGGAAGCAGCTGGAGGAGAGTAGTTCCCTCTCCTGAACCACACAGGATCTTCGAGTTGCGACCGATTCACTGGCTCTTGGAGAAGGGAGTGATTGTGATTTGCGCCGGTGGAGGGGGGATACCAACAGCGTACAATTCTGAAGGATCACTGGAGGGTGTTGAAGTGGTAATTGACAAGGACAAGGCCAGCGCCTTACTCGCAAGGCAGTTGGGAGCAAGGCTGCTAATCCTGGCTACAGACGCAGATGGAGTATACCTCGACTGGGGTACTGAAAGCCAGGAATTGATACAGGCCACCACACCCGAAGAGATAGCGAAGATGGATTTTGAGCCTGGATCAATGGGTCCGAAAGTCGAGGCGGCCTGTGACTTCGTGATGAGGACTGGCGAGCGCGCGGTAATTGGCGCGTTGACGGATATCGCCGAGATGGTAGAGGGTAAGGCGGGCACCCAATTCACCATTGAATGAGCGCTGTGCCATCAATTTACGGCCAAGCCATTCATATCAGCGGGCCGTCGGCGTAGCCGACGAGGGATACCAGTGGGGATGATTTCCGTTGACATCGGGGAGGGCGAGTCTCACGAGTATGCAAAAGGCATCAGCGCTGGAGAGGTAATCAAAAACGTCCATGGGAGGAAGTCAGGAGCAGTAGCCGCATTCGTAAACGGGGAGGAGAGGGACATGTCCTTCGAACTCGATGAGAATTGCAAGGTAGAGCCGATATTGGGCGATTCCGAGGAGGGGCTGTACATCCTAAGGCACAGTTGCGCACATCTTCTGGCTCAAGCGGTGACTCAGCTTTATCCGGATGCCAAACCCACAATCGGACCTCCGATAGAGCACGGGTTCTACTATGACTTCGCAATGGATCCAATCGGAGACGAGGAGCTCCGTCAAATAGAGAAGAGGATGAAAGAACTCGTGAAGCAGAACATCCCGATTGAGAGGGAAGATCTTGACAATGAGTCACTCAGGGATATATTCTCCTCGAATCCCTTCAAATTGGAGATAATGGATGATAAAATCGGCCATGATGTGGGTTCGTCGGCTTACCGTCAAGGAGACTTCATCGACCTCTGCAAAGGACCTCATGTCTCACTGACCTCCCAATTGAGGTGGTTCAAGCTAACCAGCACCAGCCAGGCATACTGGAGGGCTGATAAGGACAGGGGGTCGCTGGTCAGGATTTACGGAATGTGCTATCCTTCCAAGGATGGTCTGAAGGAACGCGAGAGGCAGATACAAGAGGCTGCAAGGAGAGACCACAAGAAGATAGGGAAGGAGATGGGGCTCTACATGATTAACGAGCTGATAGGGAAGGGTCTCCCAGTTTGGCTACCGTACGGCGAGGTGCTGAAGTCGGAGATAGAGAACTTCGCGATAGAGACAGAGGAGGCATATGGGTACGACAGAGTGACTACCCCGGTTCTTGGGAAGAAGGAGCTTTTCGAGACATCCGGCCATCTGCCGCACTACGCGGAGGGGATGTACCCGCCAATGAAGATGGATGATGGCGATTACTATCTCAAAGCGATGAATTGTCCGATGCACCACCTAGTTTTCACGAATAGCAAAAGGTCCTACAGGGACCTCCCCATTAGAATCGCAGAGTACGGTACTGTGTACAGGAACGAGTTGTCCGGAACGCTAGCAGGACTTCTGAGGGTCAGGATGCTGTCGATGAACGATGCTCATGTCTATTGCACCTTGGATCAAGTGGCAAGTGAGGTTCGAAGCAACGTCAGGATGGCACAGGAATACTACGAAACGTTCGGCTTCGATGACTATGACTTCCGCTTGTCCCTGTGGGACCCGGACAACAAGGACAAGTACATCGATCAGCCAGAGAACTGGGAGGCCACCCAGAACCATCTGAGAGAGATCATGGATGGCTTAGGGGTCGAATACACCGAGGCAGTCGGCGAGGCTGCATTCTACGGGCCCAAGATAGACATACAATTCAGGACTGCTTTGGGAAGGGAGGAGTCGATGTCCACCATACAACTAGACTTCGCTGCCAAGGAGAGGTTCGGACTATCGTACATGGACGAGACTGGAAATGAGAACGGAGAGGTCTTCGTAATCCACAGGGCCCCGCTATCCACTCATGAGAGATTCGTGGCCTTCCTTCTAGAGCAGTGGGCTGGAAATCTACCTACCTGGCTTTCCCCGGTGCAAGCTCAGGTAATCACCATCTCGGAGAAGCACAAGGAGTATGCAGAGCACGTAAGAGAGACTCTGAAGATCGCAGGAGTCAGAGTGAAAGTGGATGATTCGGACAACACAATTGGGAAGAAGATCAGGATGCACAGGAAAAGTCGTCCTGCTTACATGCTAATTCTCGGTGATGACGAGATGAAGGAGGGGTCTGTCTCAATCAGAA
>CACGIE010000043.1 GCA_902573015.1 uncultured Candidatus Poseidoniales archaeon
TAGGGGAGATGCAGGACATCCCGAAGAGAGGTCCGCTCGAGTTCGAGTTGGAAGAGTGACTCAGTCCAACCTGATGGAGACGATATCCCCTTCCCACTTGGCTCCCTCGACCCTCATTCCTTCCGGTAGGCGGAATGATCTGATCATGCCTCCGAAACTCTCAGCTGACATTATTCTGACTAGTTGACCGTCTCCGTCTTCTCTAGTGCCGATGGAGAATCCATCCCTCTGAACAGAGGGGAGGGGGATCCGGATGTCATTACCAGACCATTCGCCACCTATTTCCGATACGAACTCCCCTAGTGATGAGACTTCATCGTTCAATGCCCTAGACTCTATTTCCGAAACTACGGATGAGTGCATCTCTTGAACATCAGATAGGTGAGGCAGGCCCCTCATGAACTCCCGGTGCATGGACTCAGCATCGGTGTCAAGACCGACCTTGAGGTCCGCCAATCCACCGACCTCCTCTGTGATATCTTTGTCTGACTCGACATCTATTCTCTTCCACTCCATGCAATGCCCAGATATCCGACCCGAATGAACCCATTGATGTTCACATCTGGAAGAACGAGTTTACTCTCTCAGCTGTCCTGGAAGGATTTGAAGTCTGCATCTTCTGCATTTCTGGCATGCACCTACTGACTCTGTTTTCTAGAAGCCTTTTCTCCAGGAGGACTATTATCGCCCTATCCTCCTTCTTGCGAATGGGCCTTCCAAGTGCTTGCAGTATGCTATTCACTGCAGGCTGGAGGCTGGCGTATTTCCATGCCCTATTCCTGTCGAATTTCTTAGTGTAGTATTCCAATAGGGCATCCTGTCTGGCACTTGGGGGCGGAAGCGGCAGTCCTACACATACCAATGCACTCAGGACATTGTCAGAGTAATCAACCCCTTCGGACAACTTCCCGCTTAGAACTCCGAAGAGAGCCGCCCCCCCCCCATAACTTGGACACAAGTTCCTCGACTCTTCTTTTACTCATTCTTTGCTCTTCTTTGATTATTGATTTACGACACCAATTAGGTGGGCAAAACTCACCATATACTCTTTCAAGCATCGAATAGCTAGGAGCGAAGATTGCTATATTTCCCGGAGTATTATCAATCACTGATCTAACGTGTTCTATTATCGAGTCAAAACTACTCTCTCTCTCAGTGTATTTGCTAGTTACATCACTGGCAATGAGAACAGGCCTATTTCCCAGAGGAAAACCCGAGGAGTACTCCATACAATTGGTGAGTTCCGTAGGAATTCCGAGAATATCGGCATACATCTCTGGAGGAAATAATGTCCCCGACATGAGAATTGAACCCATGCATTGCTCGAAGATTGGCTTACCAACAAAACTCGGATCTAGAAGATGGCTTGTGACACGCGGTTGATCCATCAATTCATCGAATACTAGGGCTAATGCAGAATTGCCCCTGTATCTTATACAAATCTCTAGAATTTCACCAAGTCTAATACAATCATTTTGCTCTTCATCATCTAGGTCTTCATCCTCATCCACCACTACCGACAATAATCTCGATATCATCATCTTGATTCTTTGGATGCCATCGTCCGAATCATCTTCGAGAACTCCTTCAATTGCTCCAGCGATAACATCTAGGAATTCTTGTGTATCAACCCTTAGATCATCGCTCTTAGAATTGCCAATTTCACTCCTCTTGTCTCCGAACCACTTTACCAGACTAGAGTCTTCTTTTAATGCCTTAATTTGCTTCTCCAATGAGATCGCTTCTCTAAGTTGGCTAGATTCCGGTATATCCAACTCCTTCTGGTTCTTCTGCATATTTTCCTTGTATTCTTCTACTTCTGTCAAAGCCCTCTGGAAGACTCTCTCGGTTATCCTCCTCTCCAAACCACTTCTAATTCTATCAGGAAGGTTGTGTGCCTCATCGACAATTAGTATCGAGTTGCCTAATTCAACACCCATTACCGGGAGGGATGCCTCCCTGACCCCTTCTACGAAAACGTGATTGTAGTCGCAAACGATGATGTTAGTTGATTTAGCGGCATCTCTGGCGGTTGCCCAAGCACAAACGTCATTCCTTTCAGCGTGTTTCAGGATTTGATCAACGTGTCTAGGTTCTGAGTGGATATACTCTTCTAGGTCAGATCTTAGGAATCTTCTTTCTGACTCTGTTACTCCGGTCTCACAATTGCATTTTCCAGTGGTTTTGTCTACGTTTTTGCACATTCCTTCCCTACCAATGATGTCCACCAACTTCACTCTGGAGAATCCTCGAGGTATCCTTCTGTTGATTTCCCTGATTGTATCCACAACTATCCTATGCTGCGACTGTCGTCCAGTGAGGAAAAGTATCTTCGGAGTCTCAGAACTAGTACTGTATAGGTTAGCCACCTTGAGCGCGGACGCTAGTGCTGCAGCCGTCTTCCCTATCCCTGTTGGGGCCGCAGCAAGTAGGAAACGACCGTCTTTCAGTGCGTTTATTCCATCTGCTATCATCTCTTTCTGCGATTCTCTTGGAGACTCATGCGCGAAGAACAGGTCGCCATTCTCCAATTCTCCCTCCGACATGGAATTCTTCTGGGAAGTTGACCGTCCATAAGTTTGCATCCCCAATCAGCATTTCATCTGGGCAGAGTGGGGTTGCCCCGCACGAGACGTGCGGGACGGTGTGTGTGTTGAGATCTAT
>CACGIE010000044.1 GCA_902573015.1 uncultured Candidatus Poseidoniales archaeon
CACGAGTCCAGACTCGGAAATCCCGCCTATTACGTTCAACCCTCTGAGGGTCGATAGGGGATCCTTCCCGAAGTGCTCGATCGAGGCACCCTCCCTCTGCACGATGCTGTCCATGCGCTTCCTCATGTTGCTTTCGCTGAAGAAAACCCCGTAGAGGAACATGACTGGAGTGACGACCGTCCACAGGATACCGAAGACGACGAATGGAAGGATGATGAGGAAAATCGGACCGAGGCAGAGCAGTGCTATGGCAGGAGAGTCCTCTGCATTTGTCTCCTCTGCCTGGGCTAGGGCTACGCCGGAGAATAACAACGACGTCATCAGCACTGATGCGGCTATTGTCCCCACTCTGGCGTCTATTGATCGCATGCGACCACCTGACTACTCGACCATTACCGCGGTGCCGTATGCGAATAGCTCTGAGGCTCCAGCAGTGACAGCGCTGGTGGCGAAACGGACGTTGACGATCGCATTGGCTCCACGTGCCTGGGCGTCCGCGACCATTCTTGCGATCGCCTCGTTCCTAGATTCCTCGAGTAGCTCGGTGTAAGCCCTGAGCTCGCCACCACCGATGTTCTTGAAGAGCGCCCCGATATCCTTCCCAATGTGCTTGGCCCTCACCGTAGAGCCACCAACGACTCCTAGGTTCTGTGTGATTACCTTGCCTGCTATGGTCTCGGTGTTGACGACCATTATTCCGTCTCTTATGTGCTGCATGACGTTCGCTAGCAGCAGAGGGACTTGAAGTTCACTCCTCGCTCGAATGGAAGGCGGACGGCACCTCGATCTTGGTCAGGGGTCTTGTCTTGTAGGATATCAGGACAAGGCCAGCCACCAGGGTTAGCTCGCACATGAGCACGCCGGCGTAGGAAGCTACCTGGTTGAACAGGGAAATGAAACCCAGGTCAACACCATCGGATGGCATCTCGGTGTAGAAATCACTCGTCCATGAGACCAGGACGTGTGTCGCGTACAACTGGGAAATGGCGTGAATCCCTACCCATCCCCATGCTAGTTTGAGGGCAGTATCCCGATCATCGGAGCTCCACATCAACAACGCGGTCGGAATGGATAGCAGGAAGAGCAGTGCTGAGGATGCAGCGCCAACGTCCCAGACCCTGGAGTCGCCAAGCGAGACGAGTTCCTCTATGAGGCCCTCGCAGGCTTCCTGATCATCGTCTTCTGCGCATATCTCCTCCGAGTCAATCCCGGCGACGACGCCGCCCATCACAATTCCAGTGACTCCAAGGATAAGCGCATTGAGAAGAGATGCAAGTCCTAGGACTCCTATGAAAATAGCCCCACCCTTGAGCCACCATGGAGATGCTGGTTGTATTCCCGCCTCGGATACGCGGATGCTATCTATCACGCTAGCCGGAAGGGGTCGCCCCCCAAAAGGGCTCACTCCATGGAGCCCATCTCAAGCCTGTCATCTGACCTGATCATAGTGTGAATGCACTGCCTCGAGGGATTGACTATGAAGCCTAGCCTGAGGAAGTTCCTGCCTAGGATCATCCTGTGCTTGAGCCGCGACCTGTCTGCGAGGCACATCTCGACGTCGAAGTCCCTGGACGCGATCTCAATGGTTGTCCTGATCACGGGACGCAGTGTCTCGTGGCCTCCTGTATCCCTGATCCTCCTCCACTTGTCGATTGGCCTCTCGAACCACTTACCTTCCTCCTCGAGCTTGAACCTTATCCTGCTCTCGGGCACTGACTCGATGATCTCGATGTCCGCTGCGTGAAGCGTGTTGGACCACGCACCGGTGTCAATCTTCGCAAGAACGGGAGCCCTCTGGATCTCCGGGAGCCCGACCCATTCCCTCCATCCTACGACAGCCGGCCTAATCACGGACTCACCAGGGTCAAGGGCATGAGAGTCATTCTTGAATCAAACGGTACCCTTTGCTTCAAGTTGAATCATAGGCTTAGCAAAGGGGTAAGTCAATCTCTACCCATCCGAACACGGGCGTTTCAAAGGGGACCCCTTGCGAATGGCCTATGCCAAAGCCGTCTCCAATCACTGAGATACAAGTACAATCCACTCATCAAAAGGCGTATCGGATTCCCAAATTCTTTCCAAGAACGGATGATTTACGTACCATTCTGGATGTTCTACTTCTCTAGCAGCTGTGAAGGCTGATTCGACATTTGGAAATCTTGTTCTGTATAGCTTGTTGAATGGATTGACGTATGCTTGCCTCTCTTTAGAGGTGAGAATATCAGTGGGATTCCTCACTTGAAGGTCACGACTCCATCCAATCCAGCATTCGGTACATCTGATTATTCGATTACGTGCATCTCTTCTTTCTAGCCATGGGATTCGCAACATATCATAGTGAATCAGTTTCTTGCTCAATCCAATTTGTCGAGCCAAAATCCCTAAATTATTGCTGAGCCTTTTCTCGTGGTTCCGCAACGTAGTTGGATCCCATTCACTGACAACCTCGCCACCATAAGTTTGGACAGCCCTCGTGAGATCTTCCAGAATCTGTTCAATTAGTGGTGGGGCAGAAACATTTCTTCCTTCCAACTTTACCATCTGTGGTTTCAACCCCCCAGTCAGTCGACTTGCAGTCACAGGAAGGCCCCATGTATCCCAATTTCGCTCAATGCACTCATGTTCCAAACGTCGGTAAATTGGT
>CACGIE010000045.1 GCA_902573015.1 uncultured Candidatus Poseidoniales archaeon
CCATCATCCCAAGGAGCAACAACATTGGAAGCATCATCGATGCCATGGCATCTGCTTGGGCATCCCCTCCCGATTCTGCTGGTGCCATATCACATCGACACGAAGGAGTGAGAATAACACTTCGGTGATAGGGAGATGAGGACTACAATATGTCAGGAAAGTGTGTGCCCGCATACCACACATATCGAAGATCCTATTCCCACTTCGAATCCACATGCAGGGCATGTGTTTGATTTGTCCTCAGATTCTTCTGATTTCTCCTGTTTTTCGACCTCTGGTTCTGATTCTACCTCTTCGTCCTCGTTACTCTCGGTCTCTTCTTCGACCACCGGTTGGCTTTGATGTTCCACTTCTATAACATCCTTGGATGCAGATGGCATTTCCTCTTCTTGTTGTTCCAGCCATTGTGGGACATTTGGCTCCTCATCCACCTCGTCGCCAAATGTAGCACCGTGGAAATCCTGAGCATCGGATACCTTGTACTCTGCCTCTGGATCTCCTTGAATCGTATACAGGACTTCTATTCTCTCCCCTTGAAGAATTCGCCCTATGGCCCAAGTTACCTGAGTGCCGTCCCTCGCAGACTCCTTTGTTATCGAAGAGTCCCTTTCTCCGTCCTTATCGGAGCGGATAACTGATTCTTCTATGGAGAACGTTCCCGGCACGATATCGTGAAGAGCGAGATCGTCTAGTGCGCTATCGGAACTGTTGTGGAACATTAGCATTATTTCGTATTGCCCTGGTTTCCCGCCCGGGAAGACTTCCTTCCCGGTACTGATGTTCCTTCTTTTGTGGACTACCGAAATTATCGGAGGCCTGTCTACAGTTCTTGTGGCGACTGGCCCAAATCTTTCTGAGCTGAAATCGACCTTTATTGGAGCAACCAACAACTCATTTCTAGGAGAGGGATCGGGTGCTAAGAGAGGGTACCTGATTACTACTGCCTTACCGGGTTGTAAGCCCAATGGGGCAGAAGTACCTATTGTCATCCTTAGGGCGTTACCCTCCCTATCCGGTGAGATGTGTTTCTCCTCTAATTGTGTCCCATTTACCAGATCAATTCTGTATTGCTCCTGTTTGAGTTCAGTGCCCTCTATCTCTATGGAAATATCTTCAGTATTCGGAGTATCAAAAATACCGGGAATATCATCAAGAACTCGTAGAACATTAATCTCAGAGGTTCCGGTGTTCTCAAGGGTGATCACTGTTTCAACCTTTGATGAGATGTATGACTTTATCCGCGACTTGTCAAACCTCTTCTGAAGAGCCGCATCAAGAACCGTGAGCTGCTGTTCCTTCAATTCCACGGTTCCAGAAGATTCAACTGAAACCCTTGGAAGAATTGAGAATCTAATTTCCTGAGTGAAGCTTGGTTGGTCATCAGATTCAACTCTCTTCACCATAGAGTCCCATTTGCCCTCTGGAGGGACATCTTGCCTAATATCGGAAACTTCCAATATTGGATCTTCTCGTCCTATTAGCCTTACAGTTGCACCAGAAAGTGAGACTACGAAGGATGATTTATTTTCGAAGACACAAGTACAGTGCCAAACACCTGGTCTGTCATCCTCCTCTGCGTTTACATACGAAAATTGACGTCCAGATCCGCTAACCCTGTCGAATCGTGCTCTGGAGACTGTTGCCTCTGAGGAGTAAGTTGCTGAAGTGACTCCAGCATTTATTTTTTCAACCGATTCTGTGTTCACTCTCGCGGAGATGGCTAAATTTCTTTTCTCCCCTATATTCATCCGGCCTATGTCCCAAACAACTGAGTCTTTCTCGACACTGTAGACGCTATCATCTGGAAGAATGAAAGATTCTGGAATGGTCCTCTTAACCTCGACATCGTAAAGTGGAGCCGTAGAGACATTCTCAATCTCAATATTAATCTCTATTTCCTGAGGAGAGTCTGAGAAGACCATTGACAGGCTTGGCTCCTCGTCTCTGGAGCTCTCGGTATCTATCGACTCCTTCAGAACCAACATTCTTGGCCCAGAGGCAGTGTAAGGTATCGCCGTCTCCTCTGTAGGATCAAGCTCTTTCACCGATGACACTCGATCTCCGAAATCTGTTGAGTCTATTGATTCGAGATGAACCTCAATATCCCAAGCCCTGTGTTTCTTACTTGAGTTCCTCAGAATTAGTTCCCCATCAATGAACTGTTTCCTTATTGTTCCGTCTGGATTCAGTACTGATTTTTCCGTCTCACTTAGCGTAGCATGTAGTTTGTCCCCAGGAATAGAGTCTACTTCTGACGCAGATCTCAGGAATGGAGATTGTCTGGGCGTCTTTGGATCATCTGGTTGATTTATTTCGGGTTCGCTAACCAGTTCGAACGAGTCTATTGCTT
>CACGIE010000046.1 GCA_902573015.1 uncultured Candidatus Poseidoniales archaeon
AGAATCCAGACAAACCCAACCGTCTCTCAAAGGTCTGTTGACCAATCTCCAGTACTTGCCGGAAATTTTTGGGCTAAGCTCGATGAAGTCTACCATTGGAATCCAGTAAATCTCAGTTCCCTCACCATTTGTTTCAACCAAAATATCTGATAGAAAAGAAGAGGAAAGCAAATTGAAGTTCTTGGAGTCCATGCCCAATAACTTATCGGCCCTGCTAGCCTCTCCCTCAATCCATCTTGAAAGCAACCTCTCATCGAATGACGCGCAGACGACTAGCATAGCATGAAGGAAGGAAAGTGTTTCTGTCATCCTCCCAACATCTGTTGAGAGGTCAATTGTGGAAGAGGATTCTGCATCTTCCTGCTGAAGGACCGAATCCACTAGCCTTAACCTGCCCCTAACTCTCACATCCTCCAGCCAAGGGGCTTCAATTAGATCCTCAACAGTTATTCCATTCTCCTCTAACATTTCACGAATGAATGACCTTCCCTGTGGAAGAAAGGGATACCGAGCAAGTAAACCTTCATCATCGATTTCAGGAGCTCTGATAGGCATCGGCACAAACTCAAGAGTTCCGCGAGGGTTCTTCAATACTTACCGAGTCCTTCCAGTGGAGAGCATGACGAAACAGGAAACTCCATCGGAATTGACGCCGTCCTCTCCAACGCTGGTTAGTATTCAGAATGAAGTCAGAGAATACTTTGGTTGGACTGAGGAGGATGACATAGAGAGCGCAATTTCGATGCTTCGAAGGGTAGAAGACTCAATCGTGGGAATCTGGGCCAGGCACAATAGAGCTGCAACTCTATCGAAGATTTTCCGGAGAATCGTGATCAGGAAAGCACGGGTAGCAATCCTCGGAGCAGCAGTAGAGCCAGATGAGATAGCCTCTATTCTAGATGGTCCAACACTCATTGTAGCTGCGGATGGAGCGGTTGGAGCGATTTCAGAGATGCCCGCCTCACTATCTGAGAAGGCATGGTCCCGGGTAGTGTGTATGGTTAGCGATGCTGACGGTGGGGATGGGACCTACCAAGCAGTCAGAAGATCAATACCCTTCGTATTACATGCCCATGGAGACAATAGAGAAGACTGGGACTATCTTCTAGGATTGGCCGAGGAACAGACAAACCCCCCTGAGCTTGTACTAACTCACCAAACTCAAAATCCAATAGATGGAATGTACAACCCAGGTGGATTTACCGATGGAGACCGAGCAGCATGCTTCTTAACGGCATTAGGGGCGAGCAAAGAAAACATCAGGCTGCTAGGGACAAGGTCTGATATCGTTGGTAGGTGGTCAGGAGTAACCGAGGAGTCCTCAAAGCTCCAGAAACTGCAGTGGATGAAATCAATTCTAGAGATCCAAGATCTTGGGGTGTTCTAGATTTCGAAACTCCCGACCTCCACAGTCGAGCCATCTGGTTGAATCGATCCAGTGAACTGTTGCTGATCTCCACCGTTGTTCACATTAACCTCGAATTGAACCTCTCCTTCTTCCCCCTCTGTCTCAAAGTGTCTTACCATCACCGAATAAGTCCCAGAAGGTGGGGAAGAACCCCATCTTATTTCCCTGGAACCTGACTCAGGGTTGTAACCCTCCATGTCGAATCTTCCTCCTCCCAAGCCCTCCGGATTGAAGAAAGACAGCTCCTCACCATTAGAATCAATTATTGAGAGCCCCAAGTCAGAACTACCATCCCAGTTGAGACTCACTGATGTACCGTCTTGAACCGTCCCTACCCTTCTCCGAAGCTCTTCCACATCTCTAGCCTCAGTGAAATCTTCCTTTACTTCCTCACTCAATTCCTCATCACTCACCGTAGGCTGAGGCACTTCTCCATCTGGACCAGCGATAGCGAACTTAGCGACGAATTGTAAGTCATTACTCTTGACGAGGGATCCCTCATAGAATCGCTTGCTCTCCCCGATTGTCAGGCTGACCGTGAAATCCGTCTCATTCTTATTGTGTATTCTTCGTAGAAGGGGTACCCATGAGAACAATCCCTTTGTGTGGATTTTGTAGTGTCTTACTCCAACTCTGTAGACCCCGGGAGGAGGAGTTTTCGTCCAGACAATATTCTCAACGGGGGATTTCGAAGTAGGCTTGAAGTTCATGTCTATATCTAGCTCACCGCCGCAATTTGACGTCCTGTTATCGTGATAGATGTGCTCTCCAGATGGAGTAATGACATGGAGGTCGAGGTCATTCCAGTTATCCCACATCAGACTGATTTGGACAGAACCCCTCTTGGCTCCCTCCCTCTCGAGCCTCTTCTCGA